>BNXY01000084.1 GCA_025999935.1 Bacteroidia bacterium
GAACGGGACAATTTCAGGTGATTCCGGATAAACAGGTAGAAAACTTCCGGTTTATATCCAACTATTGGGACGAAACGATTCTGATTGACAAACTCCCCAATGCGCGGTATCTGGGCAAAGTGCGGGTAAAGGAAGGCAAGTTCAAAGGGATTGAAGGCGACTTGATGCGGGTGAAAGGGCATAAACGGGTGATTGTGAAGTTGGAGGGCGTTTGTACGCTGGCTATGACGTTTATTCCGATGGAGTATATGGAGATAATTGAGAAATAGGATTACAAATCCGGAATTTGATTCCAGATTTGTAAAAGTAAAAATATATCACTATCTTTGCAGCGTGATACAACGGCAACTCATAGAAACAATACGAATGATGGCAACAAAAATGCCTGTCATTTCGATTACGGGACCGCGTCAGTCGGGCAAAACAACGCTTGCAAAGATGTGTTTCCCTCATTATTCGTATGTTTCGCTCGAAAATCCCGAAACTTTTGAAGAGGCACAATCGGACCCAAAGTTGTTTTTAACCCGTTTCAAATCAGGTCTGATTATTGACGAAGTGCAGTTGTTGCCTCAACTTTTTTCGTACATTCAAGTCATTAGTGATGAGCGCAATCAGGCAGGCGAATATATTTTGACCGGTTCACAGAATTTTTTGCTTTCCGCTAAAATCTCGCAGAGTTTGGCTGGCAGGGCATTTATTACTCATTTGTTGCCGTTCAGCATTTCGGAATTAAAGCAGGGCGGCTTTATGCAAAGCAATTATGAGCAATATATTTTCAACGGCTTTTATCCTCGTTTGTATGACAGGAAAATTAAGCCGAATTTGTTTTATCCATCTTATATTCAGACCTATATAGAACGTGATGTGAGGCAAATTATCAACGTGTCCAATTTGTTTTTGTTTCAAAAATTTATGCGTTTGGCGGCAGGCAGAATTGGACAAATTCTCAATTACAACAATATAGCCAACGAATTGGGAGTGGATTTGAAAACGGTAAAATCGTGGTTTTCTATTTTGGAAACAAGTTTTGTAGCGTTCTTTTTACAGCCGCATTTTCAAAATTTCTCAAAACGATTGCTGAAAACGCCGAAACTTTATTTTTACGATACGGGATTGGTATGCAATCTTTTGGGAATAAAACGTATAGAAGATGTGGAAAATCATTGGGCAAGGGGTGCATTGTTTGAAAACATGATGATAGCCGACCTGATGAAAAATTACTTTAACCGCTCGGAAATGCCGCCGCTCTACTATTGGCGCGACAATACCGGCAACGAAATTGACTGCCTGATAGACGAAAATAATTTAATGAAAAGTATTGAAATAAAATCCTCAACTACAATAAATTCTGATTTTTTCAAAGGGCTGAATTACTACAAACAATTGAATAAAAACAGCAAAGCGTTTTTGCTATACGGCGGTAATGATAATTACGCACGAAAAGAGGCAGAAGTTGTAAGTTGGAATAATGCCGAGAGTATAACTGGCTAATAAACAAATTCTTCGCTAAACAATCAATGAAAATCTTCAAAGATTTTGACCTGACGGAAAAGGGAAAGACGGCTATCGGACAGTGATAGAAAATAACGACAAAAATAACACACAATGTCATTTATAGTACAATGTTGTACGTCTCAATCATCAAGGTAAACTTGTAAATCTCAATAAAATCACGATTCTGACCATTTGAATTAACAATTTCAGATAATTCAACAACTATAAACGTATAGCCAAGAATACGCTGATGCTCTATGGAGCAATATAAACAATGAAAAATAAAAAAATATTGGTAACCGGAACTGCCGGATTTATCGGTTTTCACTTAGCCAAAAGATTACTGGAAGAAGGGTATGAAGTAGTCGGATTGGATAATATTAACGATTATTACGATGTCCGGTTAAAATATGCCCGTTTGAAAGAAACAGGCATAGAGCAAAGTGAAATTGAGTATGGCAAACCGGTACAAAGTAAAATCTACGAAAAATATTGTTTTGTAAAATTAAACTTGGAAGACAGGCCTGCCTTGGAAAATTTATTTCTCACAGAAAAATTCGATGTTGTTTGCAATTTAGCGGCACAAGCCGGAGTGCGATATTCCATAGAAAATCCGTATGCGTATATTGATAGTAACATTGTGGGCTTTATGAATATCCTGGAATGTTGCCGACACAATGCCATTCAACATTTGGTTTATGCAAGCTCGAGTAGCGTGTATGGCAACAGCGATAAAATTCCATTTTCCGAAAATGACAGAGTAGATTATCCAATAAGTTTGTATGCAGCAACAAAGAAAGCCAATGAATTGATGGCGCATACTTATAGTCATTTATATCAATTACCCACTACCGGTTTGCGCTTTTTTACGGTCTATGGCCCTTGGGGACGACCGGATATGGCGCCGATGCTTTTTGCCAAAGCAATAACCGAAGGTAAGCCGATTAAAGTATTTAATAATGGGGATTTAAGTAGGGATTTCACTTATATAGATGATATTGTAGAAGGAATAACTCGCGTAATGCAAGCGATTCCGACAGAGGAAGAAGAACATCCGTTTTATCGGATATTTAATATTGGTAATTCGCAACCGGTTCGGTTGATGGAGTTTATCAAAACGATGGAAGAGGCTATTGGGAAAAAGGCGGTTTTGGAGATGTATCCGATGCAGCAAGGCGATGTAAAAACTACTTATGCAAATACTACCGAACTTGAAAAAGCAGTTGGGTACAAGCCTAAAACAGAGTTGAAAGATGGAGTTAAGGTATTTACGGAGTGGTACAAAAATAGTAACTTATAATTAAAACATATGCACCTAATAACAAGGATTAAACTCTTATGCCGAAAATATTTTTGGAGCAATGAAAAATATGCACGTTTTATGGGTGTAAAGATTGGTAATAATTGTAGTATCGGCACACTGAATTTTGGCACAGAGCCGTATTTGATAGAAATTGGAAATAGAACGCAAATCACATACGGAGTAACTTTTTATACTCACGGCGGAGCGTGGGCTTTCAGGGAAAAATATCCCGATTTTGATTTTTTTGGAAAAATCAAAATCGGAAATAATATTTATATTGGTAATCACGCAATTATTTTGCCGGGCATAACGATAGAAGATAATGTAATTGTCGGCGCAATGGCGGTAGTTACAAAAAGTGTTCCATCAGGTGTGATTGTTGGAGGCAATCCCGCACGAATTATAGGGAAAGTGGAAGATTATGAGAAAAAAGTTTTGCCATATAATGTAGATTCTAAACGACTTTCGTCTGACGAAAAAAAGAAATTTCTGCTTTCGTTAGATGATGTGCATTTTTTAAAAAAAAGTTATTTGAAATAATTGTAAAATTTATATATGAAAAATATTTTAATAACAGGCGGGGCAGGTTTTATCGGTTCAAATTTGTCATTAAAGTTGATAGAAAAAGGTTATCAAATAACTATTTTAGATAATTTGTCGCCTCAAATACACGGGAACAATCCAAATAGCACTTCTCCATTATATAATTCAGTCAAAGAAAAAACAAATATTATTTTGGGTTCAGTTACTTCAAAAAGCGATTGGATAAAAGCCATTGAAAATCAAGATGCAATTATTCATTTGGCAGCTGAAACCGGTACGGGGCAATCTATGTACGAAATCCAAAAGTATTGCGATGTAAATGTTATGGGTACGGCTATAATGCTAGATATATTGGCAAATACCAAACATTCAATACAGAAAATAATAGTTGCTTCTTCGAGGGCAATTTATGGAGAAGGGAAATACGAGTGTCAAGAGCATAGTATTGTATATCCCAATGAAAGAAACGACAGTGATATGCAGAATGGAGATTTTGAATGTAAATGTCCAATTTGTGGTTCTAATCTGGTTTTGTTGCCCACTACAGAAAATTCTAAAATTCATCCTTCTTCAATTTATGGAATTACAAAGCAAAATCAGGAACAAATGGTTCTTACTGTTGGAAAAGCACTGGGTATTCCCGCCATTGCATTCAGGTATCAAAATGTATATGGAGTTGGTCAATCTCTTTCCAATCCATACACAGGAATTTTGTCTATTTTCTCCACATTAATGCTTAAAAATAAATCAATAAACATTTTTGAAGATGGAAATGAAAGCCGTGATTTTGTGTATATTGATGATGTAGTAAATGCTACAATAGCTGGACTGGAAAATGATACGGTTTCAAATATGGTTTTTAATGTAGGAACGGGGAAAGCTGAAACCGTTAAGTCTATTGTTGACACATTGCTTGAAAAGTATAACACATCAAGTCAATATTCCATTTCGGGAAATTACAGACTTGGCGACATCAGACATAATTTCGCCGATATTTCATTAGCAAAAAAACACTTGAAATTCAATCCTGCAATAGACATCAAAACAGGGTTGAGTAAGTTTACCGAATGGGTAAAACTCCAGGACACACATTCATGTGATTATGAAAAATCTCTGAATGAAATGAGAGAGAGAAAGTTATTCAAATAAAAATTTAAGAACAATATGGGAATATTATCAAAATCAATCTATTGCTTGTCTTTCATTTTTGGATACTTGTTTTTTGTTCGTATTCAAGAAATTAAGAGCCGGCTGATTACTTATAGCGTAGAGAGACAACTAAAAGAAAAAGGGAAAAATTTGACTATTAGCTATCCATTTCTTTTATCGGGAGCCAAATACATTTCCATTGGCGATAATGTTGTTATTGGTAGCAATTCAAGAATAAGTGCAGTAACCGTATATGAAAACAAGACATTTACACCTTTAATTAAAATAGGCAATAATGTCGTAATAAATAGAGGATTTCAAATTGCCGCCCTTTCACAAATAGACATAAAAGATAATGTTCTTATTGCTGAAAATGTTTATATATCTGATCTAACTCACGGTAGTTCTGATTATGAAGATATTGAAACGCCACCTGCAAAAAGAAATTTATCTTCAAAGGGTCAAATCTTAATTGAAGAAAATGTCTGGTTGGGTAGAAATGTCAGTGTTCTTCCAAATGTTATTATTGGACGAAATTCCATAATAGGAGCTAATTCCGTAGTTACTCATGATATTCCGCCATATTCTATTGCTGTTGGCTCACCTGCTCGTGTCATCAAAAAAATCAAATCAAAATGAATCGTAAAGTAAAATATATTATTTATACGCATAATGCTGGATATGTAAAAGTTTGTTTATCTGATGTGTTTTCAAACGATAATGTTGTTGTTTATGAATATGAAAAATTACAAAAATTCATAATAAAACTGACTTATTGTTTATATAGAATATTTAAAAAGTCAAAATCAATTAATAAAATATTTTTCCCATTATTCATTAATAAAAAAAGTATAAATTTAGATGAAATACCTGTATTTATATTTTATGAGTTTAATTCAATATCCTGCAATAAGGCATTTTTAATTTATTTGAAAAAATTATATCCAAACTTAAAAACAGTATTATATTTAACGAATTCTGTTGGTAAAGGAAATGCAAAGGTGGTAGACATCATAAATCAGAATAATTCTTTATATGACATAATTATTACTTATATTAAGGAAGATGCGCAAAAATATAATATCACATATTACCAGTGGTTTTATTCTGCAATGAATAAAGAAAATGTCGATGGGAAAGAATATGATTTGTATTTTTTGGGGGGTGATAAAGGCAGAATTGATTTAATTAGGGAAATAGCAGAAAAATGTGAGTGCAATAATTTAAAATATAAAATTGCTGTTGTTGGTGCTAATAATAATAACATTGATGATTGTGTAACCTATTTGAGTCATTCTGTTCCTTATTCTGAATATCTACAAAATATACAAAAATCAAAATGCGTATTAGAATTAGTGCCGAATAGTATATTGTCCTGTACTTTAAGAACAGCAGAAGCAATCGCCTGCAATGTCAAGTTATTGACAAATAACACTAATTTGAAAAACGACGAAATATACAATCCTGCTCAAATGTCTATTTTCACTTCCGTAGATGATATTGACATGGATTTTATAATAAAGGACACAGGCATACAACTGTTTAATAAGCCGGATATGCTTTCTCCAAGGCATTTCTTTCGTTTTTTGGAAAATAATTTATTTGAACATGCCAACCGTTTCAGAAAATAACAGACGAATCGCAAAAAATACTATTTTCTTGTATATAAGATTGTTGTTCACAATGGCAGTCAGTTTATATACATCAAGAGTTGTATTGTCTGTACTGGGAGTGGATGATTTTGGACTGAGTGTTGTCATTACAAGTGTAGTAGCAATGTTTGACTTTATTAATCATTCGATGGCTGTTTCCACTTCTCGATTTTTTACTTATGAACTTGGTAAAAATGATTTTGAAAAATTAAGAAAAACATTTTCTGCCTCATTCACAGTTCATATAATAATTGCTATTATAATCATTATATTATGCGAAACGATAGGGTTGTGGTATTTGGAAAATAAAATGATTATACCAGAAGGACGTATGACGGCAGCAAGGTGGGTTTATCAATTATCGTTGATTGGGGCTTTTATTGCTATAATTCAGTCTCCTTTTGACGCATTAATTATATCTCACGAGAAAATGAACGTATATGCCTATATAGGAATACTCAATTCTTGTTTGAAACTTGCAATAGTTTATTTGTTGATTTTTGGCAATTTTGATAAACTGATTTTTATGCAATTCTTACATTATGTGTTACAGTTGTTATTGCTTTGTTTTATATATGTTATTGCATCAAAAAATTTCAAGAGTGTAAATATTGCTTTGAATGGGATAAAACAACAATATACCCGATACTATCATTTTCTGGTTGGAATTTGTATTCTATTATTGGTTCTGATACCAAAGATAAAGGGGTAAATATCATTTTAAATTTATTTTTTACCACAGCAGTAAATGCAGCTTTTGGATTGGCTGTACAGGTTAATACTGCATTAAGCGCATTATATCACAATTTTATGATGGCAGTAAAACCTCAATTAGTTAAATATTATGCAGAAAATCGCATATCGGAAATGAATCATTTAGCAGTAAATGCAACAAAATATTCTTTTATTTTATGTTTTATTCCATATCTTCCAATAATGGTTGAGATAGATTTCATTCTTAATATTTGGTTAAAAAATGTTCCCGAATATGTTAATGTCTTTTGTCTATTGTTTTTAATTACAGGATTACTTAATACTTTTTGGGGAGCAATTAATTATGTTGTTTATGCTACATCAAAAATTAGAAAAATTAGTTTTGTGATTGGAACTATTTATTTGTTTATTCCTGTTATAT
>BNXY01000085.1 GCA_025999935.1 Bacteroidia bacterium
CTTCTCCCACAGTGTTGATACCAATAGCAGCAGCATTAGGCAATTCAGCTCTTTCCCAAATGGTGTTTGACAATGGCAAACCTAACAATTTGTTTGCTGCCAACCAGTCCGGAGCAATAAATACTTCACTACAATCAACAGTTCTTATGTGGAAATTGTAAGTAAAGCGGGTAGCTTTTGATTTATCTACAGTTGCCAAGATATAATTGGATTGTTGCGACAATACACCATAAGCCGGTTGTCCGCCTGTTAACACTTTAGCAATAGTATTTCCATAATACGTCTTTTCGTCATACGCCGGATAAATGTTCTTGTTATCAACATCAGTAGTTGTAACAATTCTATAGCCTGTTCCTCTAATATACTCGTATGTATGTTCCGGAATATAGAAATAAATCAAGAAGTTGTTTTCAAGTTTATCCCCTACCAACGGTTGATAGAATCGAACCGGAGTTGCATTGGCTTCAATGGTGTTTTGGAAAGAGAATCCAAGTTTCAATTTGTTGTCCACAGCAGTAGGAGCAATGGTATCATAAACCAAATATTTATTACCGTATTTGATGATCGCCCATTTATAGGTGTCGCCATACAAATAGTCGCCGGAATTAACGGCAGATCCGGTACCCCATTGAGCATCTATTGCTTCTTGAACTTGTGCTTGATAGTTTGTTTTTTCAATCGGAATGATTGACAGACGGTTTGCTTCCGCTTTTTCATACAAACGAGCTACGTCAATGCCGTATTCATTGAGTTCAGATGCTAAGAACAATCCGTTTCCTACAACAGGAGCTTCCAAAAGGTCATAATTGCTATCCAATAACAAGAATGCGCTCAAAGAATCCTGTTTAACAGAACCATCTTTGTACTGCGGGTCATTGGTGTTGATTACGCCATTGCTAAGTTCGCCGGTATAAGAGTCGGCAAAAGTAGGAACGTAATAGATTTCTTCCAATTGTGCTACCAAACCATGACATATAGGATTTGCAATTGCTTTAACCTCAGTCGCAGTGTATTGATCAAAATACAGAGCGGTTTTCTTTTGTAAATAACGTCCGTCAAACCACTTATCTGCTCTGATAACACCGGCAGTGGTAAGGCTGTCTTTGTTCGCTCTATAAGGACCGTATCCCCATGTAGAGGTTCCTAAATCCGGACTGTAGGGAGTAGTAGTCCATTTTCCATAATCTTGATATCTTTCGATACTTGATGGCACGATTTCTGGAGTTTCGTTAAGCGTAATATCAAAATTTGCATGATTCAATCTTAAGAAGAAAGCGTCAACAGAAACGGCAGGATTCTGCGCAAAATATTTATGCCCGCCTTTCAATTGATAAGTTGACCATACGTTCAATGTGCCTGGGAAACTAGCAGGTGTACCATTCGTATCATACCAAGAAGTATTGAACTTACTTAGCACTTCGGTTGTTGCAATTTCATTTTTGGTCAAATCACCGCCTGCTAAAGGACGTGCCGCCAAGATAGGAGATCCTGCTGTTGTATAATCATTGTATTGCAAAGTATCGCCCAATTCATTAACGATTACATAACCTATCAAATCTTTTGCCGCATTGTACTGTTTGATAAATTCCCAATGAGCCGCCATATTTACAGAGTCGTAAGGATTGTTACTCCAATAGTCTCTCAAATAAGGATCCGGAGTACCGGTTAATTTTTTATCCTTATATGCTTTCAATTGATCATAAGAATAGTTCTTACCATCAGCATATTGTCTCAGTTTTTCTTTCGGAACAATAAACAATTGCTTTTCATCACTACCCGTAGAAGTCGTAATAATAGCGCCATCTACAAATTGAGTAGAAAGCACATATTCCGTATCAGCCTTTTTTTGGTAGTTCGGTTCATGTGCGGCTGGATAATCATCCAAGTTCGGGAATACACGAATGAAATAGTAGCGTTGTTCAGCTATATCGTTAATACGTGTCTGCGGTGTGAATGTGTACCAGTTAAGAGCTTGTGAAGTATAATCCGAAGTAGTTTGAATCTTATTAGGAGCAGTTCCCAAATAAGGAGCGGTATCAGCGGTAGCGCCGCTGGTTAATTTACCATTCCACAAATTAATTTGTGTGCCCCAAGCTTGATTCGGTTGAGCAGAGCCAGCACCGGCTACAAATTCAATATTTCTGTCATTGTAAAGAAGAACAGAGTTCGGCAGAACGTTAGCACGTTGCGGTTCTTTAGCTTCGCCATATCTCCAGAAATAGGATGCAGCAGGATACAAGGTATAACTACCATCATCGTTAATCCAGATAGCAAATTTCTGCAAACTGGTGTATTTTGCTAAAGAATCGGCAGGAGCAGTACCATAAGTAAAAGCGTCGCGTCTGGTATAAGTATTAAATGAAGTTCCGGTATATTCATAGTATGTACCGTATTTTCTTACTTCCAATTTGTTGGCATAACCACCATCCAATTCACTTTGGGTAGCCAATTTGTTTTGCCTACTAACAGACAATACCAAACAAGAATCTTCCGGAGAAGCAAAAGTAAACAAAGGAATAACATCGCCATTAGTAGTACCTTTCTGCGTTCCTAAATTACTAGTCCAAGAAGTAGCATAACGTGTACCTGTCAAGTTTAAATCAGATCCTACGGCTGTACCTGAATATGACGGATCAGAAACATAGTCAACTTGATTTACTGAAAATACTGACCATGATTTGCTACTAGCCGGAAGATTGTTGTCCTTCGTAGGTATAGCTTCATAAGCTTTAACGGTATTACCCAAAGCATTACTAAATATTTCAACGTACGTTTTAGCAGGATCTCTGAAATCAGCTGCTGTAGCCCAACGGCCGGAAATTGCTTCTAACTCAATATACAAAGGCCAATACGTTCCAGCAGCTGCTGCTGTGTACTGTGCATAAGTTAGCAAGGAGAGTCTTCCAGCAGCATCTTGAACGACAATCAATAAGTTATTGTCATTATAGGTACCAGATGCCTGAACGGCCAAGTAACCATAAGTATTAGCCCCCAACGGATTAGATACGTGAGAGTTAATCGTTGCATCTGTAAACGGAACAAACCTTGAATAAGTGTTACCCGTTCCATGAGACAAACTAAGTGTTTTAGTAACACTTCCAGTGACATAGGTAAACGTCAAATAGTTTACATCCGGATTCGTAACGGTAATTTTTTCGTATTCCGAAAAACCCGGTGCTCCGGAAACATACCTAAATGAGTCTACGGCAGGAACGTAAACCAATTTACCATCAAAGGGCACTGCCGGAGCAGCATTTGCAGTATACTGAGTTACCGCATTGGCCTTAGTGGCATGAACCCAAAATTTTCCCGACGATTGGGCAAAGGCGCTAAAATTCGCCAAGGCCACAAAAGCCAAAAGTAAAGTAAATAATTTTCTTTTCATAAAAAAAAATTTAATTAATAATAAAATAAAAAAATATATAAATCTCGTTTAATTTCTATTGTATTTAGCTATATTGCGTTAAAAATTCGTAATATTGCGTTGTACCCGAAATTAATGGCGCAAATAAACAACCCCTATTTATAATAAATGGAAACAACGTATAAATTAATTGATTATTAGTAAATTACATATAGGCATAGCATCTTCCGGCTATGGGGCGAAAAGGACTAAAATAACGATAATATATCAGGTTTTCGTTACTTATCCGTTACCTTAAAAATGATATAAATATCTTATTTTCAGTAATATATATTATATAGAAGCAGTAGCATAGGATAATTCCGTTACTTAATCGTTTCCTATTTGTTATACAATCAATAAGTATTAAAATTTTAAATTATTTATAAATGAAACATACATTAAAGGTATCATTCTACCTAAAAAAGAATCAAATGAAACCGGATGGATTATGCCCTGTAATGGGACGAATCATTGTTGATAAAACCATGGCGCAATTCAGCGTTAAAACCGATGCGCCGCTTGCCCTTTGGAATACGCTCTCCGGACAGGCAATGGGCAAAAGCGCCCAAGCAACGGAACTAAACCAAAAATTAAATAAAATTGTCCAAAACATCAATTGCCACTACCGGAGACTACTGCAAACGCATGAAACGCTTACCGCCGAACAACTGAGAACGGCTTCTCAAGGCATCGCTTCCGAACAGGAAACATTAATAAAATATTTCACACAATATATCGAGGCATTCAAAAAACGTGTGGGCCTTATCCGTAAACCGGCAACCCTGTTTGATCTGCAAAATGCTTTGCGGCATCTAAGCAATTTTATCCGTAAAAA
The DNA here is from genome assembly GCA_025999935.1 of Bacteroidia bacterium. Lineage (GTDB taxonomy): Bacteria > Bacteroidota > Bacteroidia > Bacteroidales > Azobacteroidaceae > Azobacteroides. The sequence goes on from BNXY01000085.1 coordinate 4,242, forward strand.
ATACAAGCTTACCGACATCCCTTTCTGTTCGCTAAATTTCTCTTTTATAGAATCGTATGATTTCTATTTACGAGTCGAACTACAACTCAAACCCAATACAATCTTAGCCATCACAAGTAAATTACGCCGAATGGCAAACCATGCATTCAACGAGGGAATTATTGCCTGCGACCCATTCTGCGGTTATGCACCCCAACGCCCGAAACCGGAACAAAAATACCTTACCCGCACCGAATTGAACAAAATTATGACCACGCCCCTCGACCGCCCAAACCGCTATTTAATCCGGGATATGTTCATCTTCTCCTGCTTTACGGGATTGGGATACAGAGACATGTATAACCTGACCGAAAAAAATATCATCCCTGCCAACGACGGCGTGCTGTGGATAAAAGCCAATCGACAGAAAACAGGCGCTCTATGCTGTATCCCGCTAATGGATATCCCTTTGAAAATTATCGGGAAATACAGCGGATTAACCAAAAACGGAAAATTGTTTCCCATGATCAGCAACGAAAAAACAAACAAAAACTTGAGAAAAATCGGGGAAATTTGCGGATTGGAACGGCGACTGACTTTCCATGCCGGACGACATACTTACGCCAGTGAAATTACCCTCTCGCAGGGCGTTCCAATCGAAAGCGTAAGCAGCATGCTCGGACACAGCGATTTACGATCTACCCGCATCTATGCAAAGATTACCAATGAAAAAATGAACGAGGACATGAAAAAACTCGAAATGAGAATAAAAGGAAAATATCAATTAACTCAAATTTAAATCATTATGAAAGATAAAAAACGGCATAGCACATTTGCCGTATATTTTTATATCAACAAACATAAAATCAAGAAAAACGGACGATGCACCATCATGGGCAGAATAAGTATCAATGCGGGAATCGCCCGGTTCAGTACGAAAATCGATATTCAACCCGATGCCTGGGATGTAAAAAACGGCAAAGTAAACGGGAAAAAACGGCAAACAACCAAAATAAACCCCACACTTGACCTGCTTGCACGTAAAATCAGCTTCCACTATGAAGATATCTTGGAAAAACAAGGCTATGTCACGGCTGAATTGGTAAAAAACGTCCTGAACGGCATCGGCGAAAAACCCGATACCCTGCTGAAATTGTTTGCCGAACACAACGAAGAATTTAAATCTCGAATCGGAATAAACCGAGTAAAAACCACCTATTATTTATATACGCTTTCCTACCGTCATCTCGCCGCTTTTATCCGCCAAAAATACACAACAAACGATATCGCCCTCCGGAAACTCAACCCTTCTTTCATTGATGCCTACGATTTTTATCTGCGGATCGAAAAACAAATGGCGCAAAACTCTATTGCCATTCATATCATTATTCTTAAAAAAATGATCAAAAGAGCCATCCGGCAAGGTACGCTGAAAAGCAATCCTTTTTACGCTTATGCGCTCGAACAACCCGAAAAAAAATGCCGCCATCTGAAAGCGGACGACATAGAAAAAATCATGCAAGTACACATTCCATCCAAGCGGGTATGCCACACCCGCGACATGTTTGTATTCTCCTGCTTTACCGGTTTGGCGTACCGCGATTTACGCAATCTGTCGGAAAAACACCTCCAAACCGGAGAAGACGGCGGCAAATGGCTCTGTTTCAAACGACAAAAAACAAATACCATTTGCAATGTCCGGCTCTTGGAAATTCCCCGCTTGATTATCGAAAAATATCGCAATGAACGAAAATCCGACAAGTTATTCAACACCGTAACTTTCTCCTGCCTAAGCGACAACCTGAAAAAAATAAGCCAACTCTGCCGCATCGAACCCATTACCTTCCATCAGGCCAGACACAATTTCGGCACCCACATCACGCTATCGCAAGGAGTCCCAATAGAAACCGTCAGCAAAATGATGGGACACCATTCGATTACAACCACCCAGATTTACGCAAAAATTACCAACCAAAAAGTAAATGAAGACATGAAACAATTAGCGGAACGCCTTACCGGCCGCTACACCGTTTTTGAGGATGCAAAAGAAGCCCGATAAATTAAATAAAATTACCCCCGTCATTTCGAGCCTAGCTACCAATGACGGGGCGCTAAATTATTATTTATTTCCAAAAAAATCCATTTCCTTTTTGGTTTTTCAAAAATTCTCGTTATATTTGCATCAAATTATGCCTTATTGCGATAGGGTATCAGCATTATCAACAAAACCAAAAATTAACTAAATGAAAGAAAAAATTCAAGAAACCTACATGAATCCTTTGACGGATTTCGGGTTTAAAAAACTTTTTGCAACGGAAAGCAACAAAGAATTGCTGATTGATTTCTTAAACGAAATCATCAAGGAAGAAGGATGTATTACAGACATCGAGTACAAACAAACCGAGCAATTGGGCAATACGGAAGATGACAGAAAAGCGGTATTCGACATTTTCTGTAAGAACGAGAAAGAAGAATGGATTATTGTAGAAATGCAGAAAGCCAGACAACCGTATTTTGTTGACAGAAGCCTGTTTTATGCAACATTTCCAATACAAAGTCAAGCTCCGCAGGGAGAGTGGGATTTTAAGCTAAAAGCTGTTTACTTAGTCGGAATTTTGGACTTTGTACTGTTTGAAGATAAAGCCGATGAAGCATATTTCATCGAAGAAATTTATTTGGCGCGGGGCAGAACCAAGGCGCGGTATTCAAAGAAGTTGAATTTCATCTTTATTGAATTGCCGAAATTCAAAAAGCCGATTGAAGAATTGGAAACCAATGCCGACCGGTGGTTGTTCTGTCTAAAGAATCTCGAACGATTAAAATTCCGGCCGGTTGAAGTACAGGGCAGAATATTTGATCGATTATTTAAGGCAGCAGAAATTAAAAAATTAAAACATACAGAAATGGGACAGTATTATAAAAGCGTAATGGAATATAGCGATGTTCGCGACTGCATGGATTATGCAATGGAAAGAGGTGTGGAAAAAGGTAGAGAAG
>BNXY01000086.1 GCA_025999935.1 Bacteroidia bacterium
AACCGCTACTTTTGCCAAAGGAAAAGCCACTTTGGAAGGTGGATTTTTAGCAGGCGGGCCTACCATCAGTCCGGCTTATTTGGGTGTCGGTTACATTATCGGGCCGAGACTTTCAGCTTTGAACTTCAGCGGTTCGGTCATGGCTTGGGGATTGATGGTTCCCATGTTGCTGATGATGCTGGGCAGTTCATTCGTTGCCTCTCTTCCTGTTAATGAAGGTTTGGACGCTTCCACTTCCATGATTGCTTGGGAAAATGCGGCTAATTTGGTTTGGAAAGAAATTGTCCGCATCATCGCCATCGGCGGTATGTTGGTAGCTGCCTGTTTTACCTTATATAGAATGCGCAGCAGTTTGGGTACCGGATTAAAACGGTCGGTCAAAGATTTGAAACGGGCGGCGCAAGGTTCAAGTGAAAGTGTGGAACGCACCGAAAAAGATTTGAAATCGTCCTGGATACTGATTGGTATTTGTATTGCCGCAGTTCTTACGTTTATCATTACTTATTTTATATTTAAGACTTCCATCTTAGTGGCCATCGTTGCATCGACCGTCATGATTGTTCTCGCCTTTTTCTTTGCGGCCGTTTCCGGCTATTTGGTGGGAATCATCGGTTCGAGCAACAATCCGATTAGCGGTCTGACCTTGACGGCTTTGGTAGTAACGGCTTTGATTTTGGTTGCCTGCGGCGTTGAAGGCACTGCAGGAGTAGCGGCTGTATTGGGTATTGCCGCTATTGTTTGCGTTGCCGCAGCCGTTGGCGGAGAAATGTTTCAGGATTTGAAAGCCGGGCATATTCTCGGTGGTACGCCTTGGAAAATGCAGATAGGCGATATTATCGGCGTGGTGATTTCAGGATTTGTGATGTTCGGCGTATTGATTATTCTGAATCAGGGCGACATCAACATGGGATTACAGCAAGGGTATGAAGGCGGATTCGGCAGCAAGAATCTTTCTGCTCCGCAAGCCGGTTTGATGGCTACGCTTTCGCAAGGCATCGTTGCCGAGCAAATGGCTTGGGCGTTGATTATCGCCGGAATGATTCTGGGCGTTGCGTTTATTCTGATGGGCATCAAGAGTCCGATGTTGATATTTGTGGGAATGTATCTCCCGTTCAGCACGGTATTTGCGATTTTTACAGGCGGTTTAATCAAAGGTATTCTTGATATGTATGTGGCACGCAGAAAATACAACGAAGGGCAATTGGCTACGGTCGAAAATACCGGTGTCCTGCTCGCTTCGGGCATGATTGCCGGCGAAGCGTTGATGGGATTGGTGGTAGCCGTATTCGCCATGTTCAATATTTTCTTCTCGGACATGCTTTCGATAAAGAATCCATTGTATATCATCGGATTGCTCATTGTAATCGTAATTGCTTACTTCTTTGTAAGTATTCCGTTGAAAAAAGCAAATTCTTTTAATTTGAAAATTTGAAAATGAAGCAATTTGAAAATTATTTTATTTTCAAATTAACACATTTTCAAATTAAAATCTTTTTATGAAGAATCTTTTTGATTTGGTTCCGGTTGTAAGCGACCATATCACTACTGAAAAAGAGGGAGAGCTGTCGGTGATAGCTTTCCCTCGTTTCAGAAGTAAATTTATGCAAAAATATTTTGTTCCTAAAAGCAAACCGGCGATTATCCGCATTCGGTTGGAAGAACACGGGACGGCTGTTTGGGATTTAATCGACGGCAAACGGACGGTAAAGGAGATTTCAGACTCCCTAATCGCGCATTTTAATCAGGAAGAAAATTACGAGTACCGCATCGCCATTTATCTGGGGCAGTTGCAGAAACAAGGATTTATAAAATACAAAATCCGTTAATACAGGTAGCCGATGGAAATTCCGATATTTCGGTTTTTAATAGAGACATTGCTTCTATTATCCATATTGACAAGGCCTGCATTGTATTGCAATCTTATTATCCAATCGTAGTATTCATAGCCTACGCCAAAGTTCAAACCGGCATCAAATTTCTTGTACTGGTTTTCTCCCGATCCTATTTCAATACCGCTCGACACATCGTGATAGATAAAATTGCCTTCTTTATCCAAATTCGGTTTTCCTTCTATATCTTTGGATGCCTCACGGACTTTCATGGATGCAGATCCCGTATAAGCAAAATAAGGACCGGCAAAAAGATTAAAAAAAACATATCTGGACATTTTGATTTTATACAGAAAATTAACCGGTATTTGCACATAATTAATTCTTTCCGAATAATCATAGTAAGGAACATGAAATTCCTCATCCTCTATTATCAGCGTTTCAAATCCTTCCTTTTGTTTAGCGCCTCTTCGTGCATACTGAAACTCAGGAACTAAAAAAAGACTCTTGGATAAGGGGTATTCCACCAGAAAACCGACACCCAAATAAGCCGGACTGATGGTAGGCCCGCCTGCTAAAAATCCACCTTCCAAAGTGGCTTTTCCTTTGGCAAAAGTAGCGGTTCCGGCTTTGAAGAATTGTGTCCATTCGGTAGCGAACAAACGGAGGTCGCCTGCAATTTTTACCAAGGCGCCCACAATCATGGCGGAGAAAAGATATTTGGAACCGCCCGCTCCGCTTTGTCCCGTTTTATGTATCTCGGCTGCCGCCACGCTTTCGGGAAAAGGCAATTCTTTATCTTCCACCATTACGCGGCGCAGCAAAGCCACAAACAATACGCCCAGCGTACCACCGGTTATCAGAATTAAGGAAGCCGTCAGGTAACTGCCTGCCGAACTGAATGTTTCCCCGCTCCATACACCGGAAATGTAAAACGCCGGTAAGGTGAAAATCGCGCCGGCTGCCACCGATTCGCCGATAGACCCAACGGTACGTGTGAAATTTTCTTCAAGAATACTCCCTTTAAAGAAACGCAAAACCGCCATTCCGATGACTGCCGCCGGATAAGTAGCGGCAATCGTCATCCCTGCTTTCAAGCCTAAATAAGCATTGGCGGCGCCCAACACGACGGCCAATACCAAACCGATGAGCAACGCCCTTACGGTAAATTCCCTCATGCTTGTATTTGCCGGAACGAACGGAACAAATTTTTTGTCGTCTGCCATATTGCTAAAGTTAATTAGTTGCTTTTTCTAATCTTTTCATGATAGAGAAAATAAACAGGGCGGAGAGGAGACAACAAGCGACAAGTATGCCCCAAAAGGCGACGAGCGACAATTTGTCCCAAAATGAACCCAAAACACCTACGAGAAGATTTCCGATAGCTGTCGAAGCAAACCATCCACCCATCATCAAACCCTTGTATTTCGGAGGCGCTACTTTCGATACAAACGAAATACCCATCGGACTTAAAAAGAGTTCAGCCAATGTTAGTACCAAATAGGTGCCGATTAACCAATTCGGGTCAACCAATGTATCCGAAATTCCGTTAATGTCTGCAGGAGCAGGCAATCCAAAGGAAACCACAAAAAGAATAACAAATCCGATAGCAGCCAACAGCATACCATATCCTATCTTACGCGGAGCTGACGGTTCTTTTCCTTTATTCGCCAAATAGGTAAACAAACCCACCGACAAAGGAGTAAGAATGATGATAAACATCGGATTGAATTGTTGGAAAATCTGTGGGGTTATCGTTACAAGATCAAGCGCTTCTACTGCGCTTTTAACATCAATCAAATAGTCGGCAGCTAAGCCCGCAATACCAAGTATGATAAGAATAATCCCGGATTTTACATTTCGTTCTCCGCCGAAGAGTCCCATTGTGGATTGATAAATACCGTACAAAAAGATAATAAAAGGAATGATTGCCAATAACGAAAACATCATATTTTGAAGCGGCGATATCACACTTTGCGTATAATCGCGAGCAAAGAAAGTCATACACAGACCATTTTGATGGAACGACATCCAGAAGAAGATGACCACAAAGAAAACAAGCAACAGAGCAATTACCCGCTCTTTGACTTCTGCCGGGGAAAGAATGACTATTTCTTCGTTTTTCTTTCCGCTTTCTTTCTCTTCTTGCAATTGTTGCTTGAGTGTTTTGTCAACCGGTTTCCACATTTTTTTGAAGAGTAAAAAGATAAATACCGAGATTAGCATACTGAAACATGCCACACCAAACGCCAAACTATAGGATTTGCTCAACGCATTGTTTACATAATATTTCCCGAAATTGGTAGAGAATGCCTGCGGATTACTGCTATCGCCAAAAATAGCCGGATCGGTAATAGCAATTTGTTCGATTTTTTCTTTTAAAGCCGCTTTCGCTTCTTTATCGCCGGGAAGTCTGCTATCAAGCAAACCGTATTCTTTGCGAGAAATTTGTGACAAAGGACTATTATCCAATTTTCCGGAAAGGGTCAATTGGTTTAATCCGGCAACTTTCAATTTAAAGAGAATTTCTTTTTCATCACTCGGGAAAATAACGCCTTGGTCTTTTTTAGCCTCTTTAATAATTTTTGCACTGTCTTCAGCTGTTACAGTGGCCGGATATTCTGCAAAGACTTCGGCGCAGAATGTTTTTTCATCTACTACTTTGTCGTTGAGCGCAACATAATTTTTGGCAATCGAGGCATCGTAAGTAAAATTGTCTTTTGCCAGAAAAGCATTATTGATGCTGTTTGCTACACTCGGAGCGAAAAATGCACCGATATTGATAAACATATAAAAAATAGAAAATGCAACGTCGCGTTTTCCTTTGTATAAGTTGGATTCATATAAATTTCCAACGAGTACTTGCAAATTGCCTTTAAAGAATCCGGTACCTAACGCTATCAGAACGAGTGCCGCAAACATCATGATTTTACCGGCAACATTTGCTTCACTGGGTAATGAGAGTAGGAGGTAACCGACAAACATTACACAGACACCTAACAAAATTGTTTTCCCGTAACCCATTCCTTTGTCGGCGACGAAACCGCCAATTACCGGAAGAAAATAGACCAAACCGAGGAAAGTTCCATAAATAAGACTTGTTGTTGACGATGAAAATCCAAACTTGGCCTGCATATACAAAGTCAAAATGGCTATCATGGTGTAGTAACCGAAACGCTCGCCCATATTAGATAAAGCAAGCACTATTAATCCTTTCGGATGATTTTTAAACATAAAATGATGGTATTAATATTAATGATAATTTAATTATTTTGCAAAGGTAGTAAAATAAATTAAAAATTTATGAAATACGATTAACGCTTAACGCTTGCCCGAAAGCTGTTGTTTTCTCAATAAAGCCTCTAAATAATAGTAGTCGGCATACACAATCGGCACATCCACTTCCGAATTAGCGAGTTTATGACCGGTGCTGTGCAACAATATAAATCCGCCGTCTCCACCGGCCGTTGCCCGGTAATTTTTACTTAGACTTTCCAAAATGGTATCCGCCCATTTTCTGTATTGCTTGGCTTTATTGGGGTTATATAAAGCTAATTCGTACAAAGCCGATGCGGTAATGGTTGCCGCCGAAACATCGTGGGGTTCGTCGGGAATACCGGGTGCATCGTAATCCCAATAAGGAATCAGGTCTTTGGGCAAGTGCGGGTTGCTAAATATAAAGGAAATGATTTCTTCCGCTTTTTTCAAATAGTCCGGATTTTTTGTTTCCCGATAACACAATGTGTAACCGTATGCGCCCCAAGCTTGGCCGCGCGCCCATGCCGATTCGTCCGCATAGCCCTGAGCGGTGCATTTGCTTCTTACCTTTCCCGTAATTGTATCATAATCAACTACGTGGTAGGAACTTCCATTTTCCCGAAAATGATTTTCTATCGTTTTGTCGGCATGGCTTACCGCTACATTATAATAGGAGGGATCTCCGCTCACTTTACTGGCCCAAAACAACAATTCGAGGTTCATCATATTGTCAATAATTACGGGGTATTGCCACTTGTCCTTGTTGGAATCCCAGGAGCGAATCAGACCGGTTTGCGGATTGTACCTTTTCACCAGAGATTTGGCCGACTGCAATAAGATTTCTTTGTATTTCTCATTGCCTGTCAGCCGATAACCGTTCCCGTAACTGCAATACATCCGGAACCCTATATCGTGATCACCGGTAAAAAACTGTAAAGATTCCAATTTTTCCGTGAATTTTTCAGCCTGAATTTTCCAACTTTCATCATGCGTATATTCATACATGTACCAAAGTTCTCCCGGGAAAAAACCACTTATCCAGTCTCCAATGCTAACCATTTGAATACCACCGTCTTTATTGAGCGTCCGCGGCATAACTTTATTCGCTGCGGTGGTCTTTTTCGCAGCCTCAATACCGGTTAAAGCCACTTTTAATTGCCGAGAAGCAAAATCAAAACCGGACTTAACCGGCTCTGCGGATTTTGTTTTCTGTGAAAAACAAAATAATAAAGGAATAAAAAAAAGAATATAAATTTTTCTCACGCTAAATATATTTTAAATGATTAAGAATTTACAAATGTAGAAAAAATATATGATATTCTAAAATAAATAAAATTATATTAATCTATAATCCTATAAATCAACGAATTTATTTTTTCTACTAAAAAATAGTGATTTTTTTTTGCTAAATTATTTGGAAGCTATTAAAATTTGCCTTACCTTTGTATCCGCTTTCCGATTTTTTGGACAGCAAAACGATCTTTGAAAGATTTCCATATTACGTAGTACAAGCCAATAAAAGCGGAAGTTTTTATTGGGTAAAAAGAAAAAGAACCTGTCAAAAAGAAAGTATTTGAAGTTTGAAGTTTAAGGTTTGAAGTTTAAGGTTTAAGGTTTGAAGTGTTAAAACTTAAAACTTACAACTTAAAACTTAAAACATAAAACTTAAAACT
>BNXY01000087.1 GCA_025999935.1 Bacteroidia bacterium
GGACAGGAGGCGGAGGCGAGTCAAACTTTGCAAGGCAATCAGATTGTTTTTTATAAAAAGTTCTTTGTTTTCCAACATCTTGTTGCGAATGGCGTTCTTTTCCGCAGTATATACTTTTTCCTGTTCTTCGGTCATATCGCAATAGACAATTTCCTGCGATAAAGGCGGCAATTCAGGGGTTACTTCCTCTTTGGTACGGCGAAGCAGGAAAGGTTGAATCATGCGGAGCAGGGATTTTTCCGCCGTTTTGTTTTTATCTTTGGTTATTTTATTGACGTAATTGTTCCGAAAAGAAGACAAATTGCCCAATAAACCGGGATTGATAAAATTGAACTGCGCCCAAAGGTCTGACAGTGAATTTTCTATGGGTGTCCCGGTCAAGGTCAGTTTGTGGTTGGAAGAAAGTTTTTGGATGGCCTGATAAGTGATGGAATCGGGATTTTTGATGTATTGACTTTCATCCAGAACGATGTAATGAAAAGGGTATCCGGCCAGATAATCCACGTCTGCACGTACCATTCCGTAAGAAGTGATAATTACCTTGTAGGGATTGAATAATTCTTCAATTCGGTCAGGTTTCAGTCTTTTGTTTCCTGAGTGAATGTAAACTTTCAAATTCGGTGCAAATTTTTTTAGTTCATTTTGCCAATTGTGTAGCAACGAAGTCGGGGCAACCACCAAAGAAGCAGGTATTGCCGGTTCAGGTTCATCAAACAATGATAATTGTCGGGGCGCACCTGCGTGTGCGCCCCCGCTGTGACCGGCGACGGGGTCAGGGCGCAGGTCGGGGCGCACACACAGGTGCGCCCCGACGGCAGTGGATGCGGATGCCGAATAAATTGAATCCAGCAAAGTAATCGTTTGCAGGGTTTTACCCAATCCCATGTCGTCGGCCAAGCATCCGCCAAAATTCATTTTTCGCAGGTGTTCCAACCAATAAAAGCCTTCTTTTTGGTAAGGCCGCAAAATTTTTTCCAAGCGTTCCGAAAGAATGGGGTGTTCGACCGGTGTTTGATTGAATTTTTCCCAATCTGTTTTCCATTCATCCTGAAAAAAGGAATCGATGGCAGTATTCAAAAAAGGAACATGTATTTTTCGCAAACGGATGCCGGTTTCCGTATCTTCCGTATGCAGAAAAAGCTCCTGATAACGTAGAAACCATGCTTCCGGCAAGATAAAAATGCTTCCGTCGGGAAGAACGTATTCGGGATTTCCGGATAGAATATGTTTCCTGAACCGGATGAAGGGAATTTTGAAATTATCTAAGACGACTACAATTTCCAATTCAAACCAGTCGATTTTCTCGGTCATTGTCGATTGCAAACGAATCTTTCCCCGATAATAATTTCTATCCGCTTTCTGTTCGATATAAAAATCTTTCAGTTGCTCCTCATTCATGTTCAGCCAGTCAATCAGACCGAAGCGTTGCAGGATTTCGGGATTCTGTTTCAGGAAGAACCGGTTATCGCCTTCTAATTTCAAATCCAAATCAATCAAGCGTTTGAAGAGTTTGTTTTCCCAATCCAAATCGCGGTCGAACCAACAGATATTTTCCGTTCCTGCTATTTCTTCTAAAGTTAAGACTCTCCGTTTCTTCAAATTGGATGTAGGCGGAAAACGCCGCGTATCGTATTGGAAGTACAAAGAGAAGATTAAGCGGGAATAGAAATCTTCTTCCAACACTAAAATCGCTTTTTTCTCCGGACGTTTTTCATTCATTTCGATACCTTCAATTCGCACTTCGTATTTGGGAATGGTTTTCAGCACAAATTTTTCGATGTACAATTTTTCGGTATTGGCCGGTACATCAATATGCGTTTTGGTAAAAAAAGGCAAGAGTTTTTTAGAATCAATATTTTCTACACGGTGAATTTTGTCGCCCAGCAGCACGATGCAAGGTTCATGCGACAGAATAATAGCCGGTTCCTGTTGCAACAGGATTTCATTCTCCCGGTTGGTAATCGCGATGAAGTAGCGCAAACCTTTTTCGTCTTTGATAAAATTGAAGAGGCAACGGCTCGGTTCCGGCAGCAGTTCAAGTTTGTTGTGGGCGTAAATTGTCCGTCCGTTAGTCATGTCGCGCAAGAAAACAGGAATATTGGCTTGCAAGGCAAAATCTAATATTTTGGAACAATTCTTCTCAATTCGGGGACGAATCAGGTTGTCGATTGTCGTTTGCGGAATTTTCGTTTTATCTTTTTCGCGGGAATAAGCTTTTATCAATACCTCGTCCGAAATTTCACGGACAGCTTTCAGCAAAGCGATTTCCGCCTCGGAAGCGCCATTTTCAACTTCCTCTTTGATATTGGGAAGTCCCAGAATCCGGTAACTTCCGCAATCCAGCAACAAAGCCGAATAGAGATTGAGTTTCCACCCGAACTGGCGGTGTGGGAAAACGACTAAGATAAGTTTATCGTCCACATTTATTAACCCCCATTCGCAGATTGATATTTGTGAAAACCTTTTTAGTATGCAGGGCGAAATCTCCCTGTATAATCCAACTGTAATAACCGGGATCGTTCCGAAGAACTTCTTCCGCTAAACGACCTTTGTATTTTCCGAAGTTGATCACTTCCTGTTTTTTGTCGTTATAAATCACACGACCGGCAAAATCCACATTGTTGTTATAAGCAGAATATTCGGAAAGAAAATCGACATCGTTTACCAAATCGGAATAACGGTCTAATTGAGATTTGAGAATTTCGTAAGTAGCTTTGGCATCGGCTTCTGCGGTATGCGCATTTTCCAAATTCTTTTCACAGTAGAATTTATATGCCGCCGATAAAGTCCGCTGTTCTTTTTTGTGGAAAATGGTCTGTACATCCACAAACTTGTTTTGCATCAAATCAATATCCACCTCGGCGCGCAGAAATTCTTCCGCCAACAAGGGAATATCGAAGCGGTTGGAATTGAAACCGGCCAAATCACAGCCTTCAATCTGGGTAGCCAAGGATTTGGCAATCAATTTGAAAGGCGGCGCATCCTTTATATCTTCGTCGCTGATGCCGTGAATTTCCGTCGCTTGCGGCGGAATCGGCATTTCGGGATTGATACGGCGCGTTTTACTTTCTTCATCCCCATTGGGAAACACTTTCAGATAGGATATTTCTACAATCCGGTCGGAAACAATATTCGTCCCCGTCGTTTCCAAGTCAAAGAAAACGAGGGGGGTTTTTAAGTTTAATTTCACAATTTTATTCAATTAAAAATTACGAATTACGAAGAAAAACGTAATTCGTAATTGATTTAGTCGTTCAGCATCATCGGCATTAACAACATCAGCAAATCTTCCGCCGGTTCATTTTCTGCGGGCAACATCAAACCGGCACGGGAAGGATCGGCCAATTCAAGCACCACCTCCGCCGATGGAATATTGTTCAGAATTTCAATCAGATAAGAGCCTTTGAAACCGATACTTATCGGCTCGCCATCATAAACGCAAGTTACTGTTTCTTCCGCCGATGTGGAAAAGTCGATGTCTTGCGCCGAAATAAAAATACTGTTTGCCGAAACATGCAATTTAATCAAACTGCTGGTAGGATTCGAGAAAACGGATACCCTTTTCAATGCGTTGGCAAGCAATAAACGGTCTGCCGTCACTTTATACGGATTTTCCTTGGGAATCACGCCGTTGTAATTCGGATAACGGCCTTCTATCAAGCGGGAAATAATCACAATGTGTGTCGTCTCAATGTAAGCGTTGTTGTCATCAAAACCGATCGTTACTTTTCCGGATTCTTTGGGAAGTATCGTCCGCAAAAGGTTCGCCGGTTTTTTGGGCAGGATAAAAGCCGTTTTTTCATTTCCGTTTACGGAAAAATTCTTGAACCGCACCAATTTATGACCGTCGGAAGCCACAAAAGTAAGGTCGGTGGAGTTGATGTCGAAGTAAATGCCATTCATAACAGGACGCAATTCATCTTCTGCCGTAGCGAATAAGGTACGACTGATACCGGACAACAAATCTTCCGCCGAAATTTCTATTTTAGCCGCACCTTCTTTTAAAGGTTTGGGTTGTGGATATTCATCTCCATTTTGGGCAATGAAATTATATTTTCCGTTTTCATAATTGATAAACATTTCCAAACTTTCGTCATTGATATTAAATGTGATGGGTTGGTCTGGCAATTCTTTCAAAGAATCCAAAATGTTTTTGGACGGAATGGCAAATATGCCTTCCCCAACTACCTCACTGACTTCCACGGAAGTAATCATGCGCGTTTCGCTGTCTGCCGCAGTTATTTTCAACGTGTTTTCATGGAGTTCAAACAAAAAACAATCCAGAACCGGAATTGTATTTTTTGAAGCAATAACTCTGCCAACTGTTTGTAAATGGCTTGATAATGAACTACTGGATACTACAAATTTCATATACTTATTTTTTTATTGTTTATTCGTTTTAACCCACAAATGTAGAAAAAAGATTTCATACCACCAAACCATCGTAAGCAATAAAAATATTATCGGGCAATTTTTTCTCCATAACAGCATGAAGTCCAAAGTGATGGCTCATGTGCGTAAGATAAGCCTGCTGGGGTTTTATTTTTTCTATTTGCTGTAAAGCATTTTCTACCGTTTGATGAGAAATATGTTCTTCAAATCGTAAAGCGTTGATAACCAATACGTCCAAATTTTCTAATTTGGCATATTCTTCTTCCGGAATGGTTTTCAAGTCGGTTAGATAGGCAAAATTACCGATACGGTAACCAAGAATCGGAAGTTGTCCGTGCATCAAACGGACAGGAATAATTTTTATTCCGGAAATAAAAAAAGGCTCATTCCGGATTTCATTCAGGTTGAGATTGGGAATGCCCGGATATTTATGTTCTTTGAAGACGTAAGAAATGCGGGTGCGAATGGCGTTTGCCACATCATCCTCGGCATAGACTTCAAGCGCTCCGTTTCGGCAAAAAGTTCGTAAATCGTCCAAACCGCCTACGTGGTCGTAATGTTCGTGGGTCAACAAAACGCCGTCCAATTGCGTAAAATATTCCGTTTCAAGCGTTCTTAGCATTTGCATCCGAAAATCAGGACCGCAATCAATCAGAATTCTTTTTCCTTCGATTTCGACCAAAACCGAAGCGCGCAAACGGTCGTCCCGCTTGTCGGAAGAAGTGCAGACCTCGCAACGGCATCCGATTTCAGGATTGCCGGTAGATGTTCCGGTGCCCAAAAAACTAATTTTCATCAGATATAATTCACTTCCGGTTGTAAATCAATAAAGAATTTTTCTTTCACAGCACGGCAGACTTCTTCCGCCAAGGCAGCAATATCTTCGCCGGTTGCCTGATTTTGATTGATAATAACCAAGGGCTGTTTCTCGTGAATGGCCGCTCCGCCAACGGTTTTCCCTTTCAGTCCGCACTGGTCAATCAGCCAAGCGGCGGGAATCTTCACAACTTCATCATTTACAGGATAATGAGGCATATTGGGATAATGTTTTTTCAAACCTTCGTAATGTGCGATGCAAATATAAGGATTGACAAAAAAACTACCGGCATTTCCAATCTTTTCCGGGTCAGGCAATTTGGATTCGCGAATAGCGATAACCGACTGCCGTACAGAATCCAACGAAACCGGTTTTCCAGCCAATTGTTCACGGATATTTCCGTAATCCAATTTGAATTGCGGCTTTTTGGATAGTTTGAAAACGACTTGGGTAATGTAATATTTTCCTTTGTTTTCCGGTTCTTTGAAAAAACTGTGGCGATAAGCATAATTACATTCGGCTCCGGAAAAAATCCGTTTTTCGCCGGTTTCGATAAAATAGGTATGCACTTCTTCGATATATTCGGAAACTTCCACACCATAAGCGCCGATATTTTGGACAGCCGAAGCGCCCACTTCGCCGGGAATCAGCGACAGGTTTTCGAGGCCGCCCCAACCGTTTTCCACGCAATGGGCGACAAACGCATCCCAGTCGTTTCCGGCTCCGGCTTTCAAGCAAACCCAATCGGCATCCTCCTTTATTATTTCAATTCCTCCGATAGCAGAATGGACAATGATTCCGTCGAAATCGCCGAGAAACAACAAGTTACTTCCCCGCCCGATGTGCCAAAAGCGTTGGGAAAAGAAATATTCGTCCCGAAGCAGTTTTAGCAAATCCGCCTCGCTTTCGTATTCCACAAAGTATCTGGTTTTCACGTCCAAGCCGAAAGTATTGTGTTTCAATAAGGAATAATTTTGTTCGATTCGCATTTTTTTCGCTAACTAATTTGCCCGACAAAGGTAAAAAAATTGTTGGAATATTCAAAATTCATTTGAAAGCGATTCATAAACAACACATCTATGCGCCTTACACCAAATGCAGGGCAAACGCATCTTAATTTGTAGCAAAACAGAACCTTATTACAAATTTATGTCTTTCCTGAAAAAATCGACAAATTAATTAGTCGCTTAGGTCGAACTGACGTTAATTTAGCATTTTTGAAAATTTATTGCAGGATTGAAAAAAAAGTTTATATCTTTGTGCCACAAATAAAAATACTATTGGCCATAAAAACGGTGTATGCCGGTGCGTAAATCCAAAGGTTTTTTTATACAATAAATAAATTATTACAATTTTAATGTATAAACTTTATCGTTATCTATATAAATCGCATATAAAAAAAATCCTGTTGTTGGGTATATGTATGCCTTTGCTAATTAATATTTTACTTGTATCTATTAGTATGGCTTTGAGTATAA
>BNXY01000088.1 GCA_025999935.1 Bacteroidia bacterium
GCAATATTATAATATCGCAAAATATGTCGCAGCTACGCAGCTCTGGATTTGTGTATGCCCTTATTACCGTGCGCTTACGCACACGGCTACAAAGATGTTGGCGCTATGCGCCTTTTCGCACAAACACATATTTTACTGCTGACCCGAGCTGAGTAGTAACAGACAGATGCAATTTTGTTAAAAAATATGTTTTTGCGAAAATTTGTGTTTTTTTGCGTTATTTTGAGCCCGTTCCTTTGCAACGCTCATACATGCGGGTTATCAAGGTGGAAGGCCTTCCGGTCTGTAAAAAGCCTGACTGTTTTGCCCAAGCATATATTACAAAGATTGTCAATCAATTAAGTGTTGTTTCTCAAATTATTTCACCCGAACCTGATTGGCAATTTTGATACGAATGATTTTGAGAAACATAATCACGGAGTAAATAAAAAACAAAAAGTTGAACAGTTGGAATTAGAAATGGAATATTTTTAATTATGGCAAATAAATCTCATTATTCTGTAGCAGCAGCGAATTATGATATGTTTGAGAAATGAGTGTGAAATGATAAGTTTTTTTACAGTTTCATTCCAATAAATCCGGCCGCAACAGTTGGGTGCGTTCCATGGATTGTTGCAGTTCCCAGTCGCGGATGTTGGCTTCGTGCCCTGAAAGGAGGATGTCGGGAACTTTCCAGCCTTTATAATCGGATGGGCGCGTATAGACGGGCGGCGCCAACAGATTGTCTTGGAAAGAGTCGGAGAGCGCCGATTGTTCGTCGCCGATAGCGCCCGGAATCAGGCGGACAATGGCGTCGGCCATTACGGCAGCAGCCAGTTCGCCGCCGGTCAGGACATAGTCGCCGATGGATATTTCTTTGGTAATGAGGTGTTCGCGGATGCGGTAATCGATGCCTTTGTAGTGGCCGCACAGGATAATCAGGTTTTCACAGAGGGAAAGCCGGTTGGCTAAGGGCTGGGAAAAAGTTTCTCCGTCGGGAGAAGTATAAATGACTTCGTCGTAATCCCGTTGCAGTTTCAAAGCGGTAATAGCGCGGTCGATAGGTTCGCATTGCAAAACCATGCCGGCCTGTCCGCCAAAAGGATAGTCATCTACCCGGCGATGCTTGTCCAAGGAATAATTCCGGAGGTTGTGGACATGAATTTCAACCAAATCTTTCTCCTGCGCTCTTTTTAATATGGAGCAATTTAAAGAGCTTTTTAACATCTCCGGAAGCACGGTAATTATATCTATGCGCATTTTTTATATGAAAATGTAAATTTTTTTCTACCTTTGCGCAAAAATACACATTATGGAACGATTTATCAAATTTCTTTTAATTTTTCTACTTTTTAACGCTGCGTTAAGTTTGAATGCGCAGCTTTTGGAACCGGTCAGATGGCGTTGCCAGATCAATGAATCCGGGGAAATAGTTTTTAAGGCTTCCGTTGAAAGCGGTTGGCATTTGTATGACATGAACCTGCCGGACGGCGGGCCGATTCCGACTTCTTTCGATTTTGAAGAAATCAAAGGCGCCGAATTGGTTGGAAAAGTTACTACTAATTCCAAAATTACCAGTCAGTACGATGATATGTTTAAAATGACGATTCGGTGGTTTGCCGAAGATCCGGTTTTTATCCAAAAACTCAAAATAACGGATAAAGAACATTTTCATATCGGCGGGACTATTGACTATATGGCTTGCAATGACCAGTCCTGCCAGCCGGGTTCCGAAGATTTTCAGTTTGGCCCGAATGATCTTCCCGCCAATTTAGTTGCTGAAAAAAGTGTGGAGAAGGCGAATACGACAATCGCGCCGGGTACGGAAGTCGTGAAAACGGAAGAGAAGGCCGAGCCTGTGAATCCGGAAGTGGAACCCGAGCTTGTGGTAGAAAGTCTGCCGGAAACCGTAGATGTCAATACTTATTGGGAGCCGGTTATCAATGAATTGCAGAATTTCGGCGAGCAAGTTTCCTCGACCGATAAATCTTGGGTAATCATTTTTATCGTAGGATTTGGCGGAGGCTTGTTGGCTTTGCTGACCCCTTGTGTCTGGCCGATTATTCCGATGACGGTCAGCTTTTTCCTGAAACGTTCGAAGAAAAACCGCAAAAAAGCTGTGTTGGACGCAGCAACTTACGGTTTGGCGATTATCGTCATTTATTTGTTGCTGGGGCTAATTATTACGGGTATTTTTGGCGCCAGCGCATTGAACGATTTGTCAACCAATGCGGTGTTTAATCTGTTGTTTTTCGCCTTGTTGGTGGTGTTTGCCGTTTCTTTTTTAGGCGCATTTGAAATGGTTTTGCCGGCATCATGGACGAATAAAATGGACAGCAAAGCCGAATCGACTACGGGTATTATCAGTATTTTCTTTATGGCGTTTACCTTGGTGTTGGTTTCTTTTTCCTGTACCGGCCCGATTATCGGCACTTTATTGGTAGAAGCCGCCGGGATGGGCAGTATTACCGGCCCTGCCGTCGGGATGTTTGGGTTTGCTTTGGCTTTGGCCATTCCATTTGCGTTGTTCGCGTTGTTCCCGTCTTGGTTGCAAAATCTACCGAAATCGGGCGGTTGGCTCAATTCCGTTAAAGTGGTATTGGGATTTCTCGAATTGGCCTTGGCTTTGAAATTTCTATCTGTTGCGGACTTGGCTTATGGCTGGCATATTCTCGACCGGGAAGTGTTTTTAGTAATATGGATTGTGCTATTCATCCTATTGGGATTTTATCTTTTGGGAAAAATCAAGTTCTCTCATGACAGCGATTTGCCGCATGTGTCGGTTCCGAGACTGTTTCTGTCGATTATCTCGTTTGCCTTTGCCGTTTACATGGTTCCGGGTTTGTGGGGAGCGCCATTGAAAGCCATCAGCGCTTTCTCGCCTCCGCTTTATACACAGGATTTTAGCATGTATCATGGGGAAGTCCATCCACAGTTTTATGATTATGAAGAAGGTATGGAATTTGCCCGGAAGAATGGCAAACCGGTAATGGTTGATTTCACGGGTTATGGTTGCGTCAATTGCCGGGAAATGGAAGCGGCGGTTTGGTCCGACCCGCGCGTGAAAGGAATTATCGACAACGATTATGTGTTGATTTCACTTTACGTGGACGACAAAACCAACTTGAACGAACCGATTGAAATCACAGAATTTGACAAAACGCGCAAGCTAAAACGTGTCGGCGACAAATGGAGTTACCTGCAAAGACATAAATTCGGAGCCAACGCGCAACCCTTTTATGTTCTGTTGGACAACACCGGAAAGCCCATTGCCCCTGCTTACGCTTATGATAAAAACATAGATAAATACATTCAGTTCTTGCAAAAAGGAATCGAAGAATATAAGAAGTAAAAATAAAGAAGGTACGTCATTGTAAGCGTAGCGAGAAATCTGCTTTGTTCCGTAGCAGTTACGGTTGATTGATAGATTTCTCGCTATGCTCGAAATGACGGGAGGCTACGCTCGAAATGGCGGATTAAAAAAACAATAGAACAATGTCAAATACGAAAGAACAAAAATTGCAAGGCTTTGGCCGTCTGCTCGACATATTGGATGAGTTGCGGGTAAAATGTCCCTGGGACAAAAAGCAAACCAACGAAAGTTTGCGCACCAACACCATCGAGGAAACGTATGAATTGTGCGAAGCCATCATCAAGCATGAAATTCCGGAAATCAAAAAAGAGTTGGGCGATGTCCTTTTGCATATTGTGTTTTATGCCAAGATTGCTGATGAAAAAGGTCAGTTCGATATTGCAGATGTTTGTAATTCGCTGTGCGACAAACTGATTTTCCGCCATCCCCATGTTTTCGGATCGGAAGTGGCTAATACGTCCGGTCAGGTCGAACAAAACTGGGAACAAATCAAACTCAAGGAAAAAGGCGGCAACAAAACCGTCTTGGAAGGCGTACCCTCCTCCTTGCCGAGCATAGCGAAAGCGCACCGGATACAAGATAAAGCGCGAAATGCAGGGTTTGACTGGGAACAAAAGGAAGATGTCTGGGAGAAAGTTTTAGAAGAGTTTACCGAATTGAAACAAGAAATCCATGCGATGGATAGCGACAAAATGGAGGCCGAATTTGGCGATTTGTTTTTCAGCCTCATCAACGCCGCCCGTCTCTATAAAATCAATCCGGACAACGCCTTAGAGCGCACCAATCAAAAATTTATCCAACGTTTCAATTACATCGAGCAAAAAGCCAAGGAACAAGGCCGCTTGCTGAAAGATATGACATTGGGCGAGATGGAGGTGTTTTGGCAGGAGGCGAAGTCTGAACTGTGATTTTAATATGATTTTCTTGATTAGCACGATTATTTTTTAGCATTATGAATTTAGTAAGATAACAGCAAATGAAATTGAAGATTTGAAAAGAAAAGTTGGAAGCATTGAGAATTTTAAGGCGGAAGTGATGAATACAGGTGCCTATGGAATGGGGCAACTCGATGTGTTTAAGGATATTGACAGTTATTTTCTCGGAATTTCGATTAGAATGTTCTTTGACGAGTACAACCCCCCCGCCCCCTATCCATACTTCGGCTATACTTTGTAATGAATAGGGGAGCTGAAAGAGTTCAGGCAATTTTATAGGCTATCCCACTCCAATAGCACTTTTCCGCTTAACCCGCTTTCCATTACGTCAAAACCTTGCTGGAAATTATCAATCTTGAAACGATGGGTAATGATTGGCGAAATGTCGATGCCTGCTATCAGCATTTGCTGCATCTTGTACCATGTTTCCCACATTTCGCGGCCATAGATTCCTTTCAGTGTGAGCGCTTTGAATATGACCTTGCTCCAATTGATTCCGCCTCCGTCGGGCAAAATTCCCAGCAGGGAAACATTGGAACCGTTGTACATGCAATCCAGCATCTCATTGAACGCTTTCGGCGCACCGGACATTTCCAAACCTACGTCAAATCCCTTGATATTGAGCGTACGCATGGCGTCGGCTACTTTCTCTCCTTTCGCCGGATTGATGGTAAGCGTAGCGCCCATTTTTTTTGCAATTTCAAGCCGGTAATCGCTCAAATCGGTAACGACCACATACCTTGCGCCAGCAAAACGGGTAATCGCCGTAGCCAAGGAGCCGATTAAACCTGCGCCGGTAATCAGCACATCTTCTCCGAGCAGGGGAAAGGAAAAGGCTGTGTGCGTGGCGTTTCCAAAAGGATCCATGATGGCTGCCATATCGTCGGATATACGCGGATCGAGTTGAATCACGTTTGTGGCGGGCAACGACAGGTATTCCGCCATGGCTCCGTCGCGGTTCACGCCGACTCCGATAGAGTTTTCGCATACGTGAAGTTTGCCCCGCCGGCAATTCCGGCAATGTCCACAGTAGGTATGACCTTCGCCGGTTACCCGTTCTCCGATGCTCAAATGATTGACATTTAAACCTTTGTCAACAATTTCGCCGACATACTCGTGCCCAATCGTCATTGGGGTTTTTATCGTTTGTTGCGCCCATTCATTCCATTCGTAAATGTGGAGGTCGGTGCCGCAAATGGCATTTTTCTTTATCTTGATTAAAACATCGTCCTTGCCGATTTCCGGAATCGGAACTTCTTCGAGCCAGATTCCTTTTTCGGCGTATTTTTTTACTAATGCTTTCATTTGATTAAATTATTTTAATATTCCTAACACTTTTCCTGTTTTGATAAATGCTGCAACACACTTATCCAATTGCGCTCTTTGATGTGCGGCGGAGATTTGCACCCGGATGCGCGCTTGCCCTTTCGGAACCACGGGATAGTAAAATCCGGTCACATAAATGCCTTCTTCCTGCAAAAGGCCGGCCATATCCTGCGATAATTTCGCATCGTAGAGCATCACGGCGCAAATGGCCGATTGGGTGGGTTTGATGTCGAAACCGGCTGCTTTCATTTTGTTCACGAAATAGGTCGTGTTTTCGTGCAATTTATCAATCAATTCGGATGTTTTTTCCAAATAATTGAAGGTGTAAATTCCGGCTCCGGCCACTGCGGGCGGAATGGAATTGGAGAACAGATAAGGACGTGAACGTTGGCGGAGCAGTTCGATAATTTCTTTTCTACCGGTAGTAAAACCGCCGATAGCGCCGCCGAATGCTTTTCCTAAAGTTCCGGTAAGGATGTCGATTTTTCCTCTTAAATTGAACTGTTCGGTAGTGCCCCGGCCGGTATTTCCAACTACGCCGGCCGAATGAGATTCATCGACCATGACCATGGCGTCGTATTTCTGCGCCAGCTCGTAAATTTTATCCAAGGGCGCTACATTGCCGTCCATGGAGAAAACGCCGTCGGTTACAATGAGACGGAAACGTTGTGCCTGAGCTGCTTTCAGTTGTATTTCCAAATCGTCCATAGACGCATTGGCATAACGATAACGAACGGCTTTACACAAACGAACGCCGTCGATAATCGAGGCATGATTCAGGGAATCCGAAATAATAGCGTCTTTTTCCGTCAAAAGCGGTTCGAATACGCCGCCATTGGCATCGAAACAAGCGGCATACAAAATGGTGTCTTCCGTTCCGAAGAATTTGGCGATAGTCGCTTCCAATTGTTTGTGCAAGTTTTGACGTAATGGAAAGCGGGTTAAGCGGAAAAGTGCTATTGGAGTGGGATAGCCTATAAAATTGCCTGAACTCTTTCAGCTCCCCTATTCATTACAAAGTATAGCCGAAGTATGGATAGGGGG
>BNXY01000089.1 GCA_025999935.1 Bacteroidia bacterium
CATCTTTGAAAACATTTCAGCGAATGTAATGTCGGAAACCTTATCTACATTTATTGATATGGTTTCCGGCAAGTCGGAAGATTGTTTATGGGTGTTTTTACAACCCACTGTCATATAAAGAAATAAACAACCGCAAATCGTCAATCTTATTAGTTGTCCGGCAATTGATAACCATTGACTAAAATGGTTGGAGTTGCTCTTCACTTGGTTTTCTCCTTTGGTGTGCATGA
This sequence comes from Bacteroidia bacterium, assembly GCA_025999935.1. Taxonomy (GTDB): domain Bacteria; phylum Bacteroidota; class Bacteroidia; order Bacteroidales; family Azobacteroidaceae; genus Azobacteroides. The sequence continues at coordinate 231 of BNXY01000089.1, forward strand.
TAAAAGATGTCTGATTTACTATAATTATACAACAAAGTTAATTAAGAATTTTTTAAACAAACAAATATTTTTAGAACCTTTTTTGCAAAAGAAATGTTGATTTATCGCAATCTATTCTTTATCAAGCGATTATTTTTCTGTTTATTTTCAGTATATTTTTTCTGTCCGATTCGGAACCGGTCGGGAATCTGCCTGGGTGTACGACAAATCTCCCAATTAATGTTTAACGATTATCAGGAGATGTCTCCACTCGCTGCGCTCAGTCGACATGACACGGCTGCAAAAGGGGAGAGGAAGGGGAAGAAACGGCGGCGAAGCCGCCGTTTCTTCCCCTTCCTCCCATATCTCAACGTTTTATCGTCATGTCGACTAAGCCAACGAGGAACGAGGAGGCGCATGGAGACATCTACCGATAATCGTTAAACAACTTATTGTGAAATTTGTCGTACACCCGTCCTATTATTTTTTTTATTTGTATTACTAAGTCATTTGAATCTGACCAGCATCACTATGGGATTTTCATCTTCTTCTATTTTTGATGCTATCGCTTTCGGTTCATTTCGCAAGTTCCCCTGTTCATACGCCTCTTTCAATTGGAAAGGTTGGAGAAAGCAGTAATATTGATTATTTTCAACCGATTGAATATCGGTCGGTTTTGGCCCAAATTTTACAGGCGTTCTGAGAACATCATCAGAATTGTAAAGAGATTGCTCCGAAATTTTTCCTGTCTGTTTATTTAAGACTAATGCAGTAGATGAAAAATTAGCCCCATTCTTTGTTAAAGTCATAAACCGATAATTTTCCGTATCAGCATCTATTACTAAAAAATTAGATACTAAATTTTGGATGGATGGAGTACGCACCATGATCGGCTCCAAAGTAAAGTTTGGCGTTATTTTGTAGATTGTATCTGCCAGCAAGTTCAGGTAGGCATGTTTATTGTTATTTGAAACATATTTTAAGTTACCCAAAAAAGAATACATTTCATTGCTTAATTCTGTTTGAAGATATTCAACCAATTTTTTTTCAAAGGAAAACGATTTTTTATTCCTCACTTCTCCGGTTTGTTTCGAAATTAAAAACAATTCGATGACATATTCTATATTATCCTGATTTTCATAGTAAAACAATAAATGTTCTTTATCAAAATTGTAAATGTTGCTATATCGATTGATCTCTTTCACGAATGAGGGTAATATAATCCGTTTAAATGACCCCGATAAATCATACACTAAAATCCCTTTTCCCGTATCATAAATGTAAAGTTCCTCATAGTCTTTATCAAATATTGCATTTGCCGTTGAAAGATACTCATCCGGTCCTTGACCTTTCTTATTTACTTTACTGATTGGATGTCCCGAACTGTCAAAAACGAGAATTTCGCCATTATCCTGATTATTTACCAAGATATAATTGGTATCTGCATACATCACTTTAGCTTTGCCGCTACATAAAAATTCGTTGTTTGTTTCCAAAGGGATATATTCCACTTCTGCAATATCCTGAATGGAAATTGCTTCATGCTTCGGATAATTTTTAACGACGTCTATGGAAATAATATCGGAACTTTGTGTCGCTACATTTTTGTTACATGCAAAAAATAGCAACGAAAAGCAGCTAAACAAGGAGGCGCAATGAAGTATATTTAATCTTTTCATATATTTGGCTGCTTTACAGTCGCTACCGCCGCTACCTCCAAGAACATTTTTCAGTTCTCTGTCTGTGAGGACTTCTTTGAGTCCTCGTAAAGAATTTTTTTTCATGCGTAAAAATAATTAAATAAATTGATAATTAGAATAAAAACTCACAATTTGTTGTAAATTTTCATCAGATGTCTCGACTCCGCTTTGCGTCGCTCGACAGGACACTGCCCTTTAGGAGAAAACAAGAGAGAGGGAAAGATTAGGACGGCGAAGCCGCCCTAATCTTTCCCTCTCTCCCTCAATAACATACATCACCGTCCTGTCGAGCGCAGCCGAGACATCTGATGATGACCGTTAAACAGCTAATTTTTTTTAGAACAAAGCGGTTATTTTTCCTTATTTATTATGAATCGGTTTTTTCTATATTTACAAAAGCCGTAAATAGTAGTTAAGACCATAAGAAAAAGGAGTGCGTTGCCGATCGGCGCCGAATCGTTATATGCATCTGGATTTTCTTGGCCATTGCTATCGGTAAAACCATTTGTGCCATTAGTACCATTTCCAACTACCCGCAACAATCCACTGTCGTAAATACCGGTACTTGTTGTGGTGCTGCCGGTAGAACGGATAGACTCACTCGTTCCCGTTTTTTTGCTGTATAGGCCGCCGCTTGTAGCCGCCGTTAAAAAGTTCAGTGAAAAAACAATTGTTAAGGCGACACAAACGGTTCGTTTCATCATTTGCGTACTAATTTTATATTTTCTTAGTTTCATCAGGTACATTTTTTTGTTTGTTATCATAGTTTATTTATCTACCGGCTTTTATAAATTTAACCGTAACCGTTCGCTTGCCTTGCAATTTGGCGATATAAACACCTTCATTCAAAGCGAACGGAATGTGCATTTCCGGTGTTTGAGCGACAGTCGCTTTCTTTATGGCGCGGCCCTGTATATCGAACACGGAAATTGTTGCGCCCAAGTCCGAAGGCAACAAACCTTTGACTACCAATTCTCCCGAATTGTAATAGCATTGCAGGAAGTTTTCCGAAACCGGTTCCAGACCGGTTGGTGTGCCGAAATGGACTACGAACCGGTTGGGTGTATCTTGGGGAGAAACATTGAAAGTATAACTGTTTATTTGTTTCAAATCAAAAATTTGGTGCGTAAATAAATCTTCGAGCCAGATTTGTTGGAGGCTTTCCGTCCGGGATGCCGTCAAGGTCAGTTTACCGTCCATACCCGGAGCCAAGCACAATTTTACGCTACGTGTACCGGGAGGCACAGCATTGATCGATAATTTCCGGTTGTCGGTAGAAAGACTGTATAGGGTAAAGGCTTCATTTCCGGCTAAATATGCTTTTTCAAAATCCATGGTGCCGAAAGTTTCCTGTGTATTCCGACGAAGGCCGATTGCAGCCAAATCGTAAATGTTCGGATTGGATTCGGGTGTGACCCTGAAAAGCACCTCATCCTGATAAACCGGCTCCTCTGCAGCACGGAGCATATTGTGCGCCACACCGCTGTGAGCCTGCAAGGCGTGAACCGAGCTGGTTGTTGAGTTCCGTTTTGTCAATGTAAAGGTTCCGCTTTGAGGAGGGGGGGATGGGGAAAGCTGAACCGCCGCTTGATCAGTGGACAATACCCGAAGCATGAATATACTTTGGGAAGGAATCGTATTCAGAGTAGCGGGGAGTGCTGTTATTGGCCGATTCGGGTCTGCATTCCAAGCTGGCAGAACATAGGGTTGGTAAGCAGTTGATCCGGGAGGGAAGAGCCAAATTGCCGGCTCGAACCCGATGGTCGGATGATCTTGAAGTACTTGACTCAATGAATCTAACAAAATTGCAGAGGTCCAAGAATTACCGATTATCCAGTTTACCGTATGGGGCAGGGGCAGCAAAGACCCGTCCAGTTTGCGTGAAAAGAGTGTATCTTTGGAAAAGACTGTTTCGGGCTTGGGTGACATCCAGTAAGGCTTTCCGTCGAAAACAAATTTCGATTTATCATATATGCTTAGGTCAGCCCCTAGCTCCCCTGTGCCGCTAAGCGCTTCAGCTCCCAAACTGGAATAATCAAAACCGGCAGGACGCGCCCTAACCAAATAAGCCTTACCGGGCACAAACTCTTCTGCCGGATCTTTCAGGTACTGGTGGATACTAATGATGTTGCTGCCGCTTTCAGGTTCGTTGCCGTACACATATTCCACATGTCCGTTAGCGTCGTTGGCCAACGTTTTCCGTATCCAGTTACCGGCAAAGTATCCCGAACGCATATCTTTCATAGGAGAAGCAAAGGCAAAAAGCGGGCTGGCAGTACTACCAGTAGCTCGATAGAGACTCAAATCCCGTTCTATAATGACTTTTCCGGCAGGTAGCTCCGTATTTTCTTTGCTGACACGCAGGGATGCATCGTAAACGTCACCGGTCTCTACGGTTGACTTTAAGAGCATCTTGCCGCCACCGGTGAAGTCGATAGTTTCTACATCCAAGCCCATTTGGGATGGTATAACCAAGGTGTCGCGGGTGGCCATTTCAATATTTGGGAAAGCCGCATAATTCACCTTGCGATTAAATGTGGAAAAATCAGTAGTCGTTATGTAACGTTTCTCGTGATATTGAGCATCGCTGCTGGAAATAGGTAGGCCGGCGAATATAATCGTCCCTGTTGAAGTTCCCCAGCCATCGTCCTCTGTGGCAAACGCATTGGAGCGCTCGTCGGGGAGCGTGGGCCGAGCATCATGATAAAAATGGCCTGTCAGAACAGTTTTTCCTGCCTGAAAAGTCTGCGCCTTGTCCAATGTTCTTATTGAACCTAAAATAGAAAGCGCTGTATCGTTAACAGCTGTACCATCCACATACATTTCGCCGGTATTGACAAATACCGTCACCGTGTCTATTTGACTGGATACATACAATGGAAATAGCAGCAATCCAATAAAAATAAATAGATTTCTTCTCATCTTTTGTCTTTAATTTATATGGTTAAAAATTATTGTTTCATTTTATCTGGCAAAGATATTACTATTTTTTGGAAAAAATATTGATATCATAGATTTTTCTCAATCTTTTTTTGACTTTTTTTGACTTAGCTATTGATTTTATTTGCATAAAATGCAATAAAATGAAAAAATAGCTTTTGCATTTTCATTTTATAAAAAAAAAGAAATGATTTAAAACAATAAATACATTTTTTTGAAATAAAAGATACATGGCATTACCACTATTTTTTTGTACTTTTGCAAGAAAAATAAAATGGAACAACATAGCTATGAAGACGTCATTGACGTCCGGGGCGCCCGCGTACACAACTTAAAAAACATAGACGTAAAAATTCCCCGAAACAAATTTACCGTCATTACCGGTTTGAGCGGTAGCGGTAAGTCTTCCTTGGCTTTCGACACGATTTTTGCCGAAGGACAGCGGCGTTACATCGAAACATTTTCGGCTTACGCCCGCTCTTTCCTTGGGAATCTGGAACGTCCCGACGTGGACAAAATTACCGGTTTAAGTCCGGTTATTTCCATCGAACAGAAGACGACCAATCGGAGTCCACGCTCCACAGTGGGCACGACCACAGAGATTTACGATTTCCTGCGCCTACTCTACGCCCGCGCCGGAGAAGCTTATTCCTACCTGAGCGGCGAAAAAATGGTCAAATACACCGAAGAACAGGTTATTGAACTGATTATGAGTAGTTACGAAGGGAAAAAAGTCTATCTCCTCGCACCGGTCGTTCGTAATCGCAAGGGGCACTACAAAGAATTGTTCGAACAATTGCGAAAAAAAGGTTTCCTCAATGTCCGCACGGACGGCGAATTGCGGGAAATCACTCCCGGCATGAAATTAGACCGCTACAAGAACCATGCGGTAGAAGTTGTTGTTGATAAACTGATTATCACTCCCAAAGACGAAAAACGAATCAAAGAAAGCGTAAAAACGGCCATGCGGCAGGGAGACGGTCTGTTGATGGCGCTTGAAGTCGAAACGGGAGAAATCCGCCATCTCAGCCGCCACTTGATGTGTCCCACTACGGGGCTGTCGTACAGCGAACCGGCTCCGCACAATTTTTCGTTCAATTCGCCGCACGGCGCTTGTCCAAAATGCAAAGGCCTGGGTATGGTAAGCCAAATTGATTTGCAAAAAATTATTCCCGACCCAAAACAAAACATTTATCAAGGTGGAATCGCGCCGCTTGGAAAATATAGAAATGTGTTGATATTCTGGCAGATAGAAGCTATTTTGGATAAATATGGAGTGAACCTGAAAACCCCCTTAAATGAAGCGCCCGAAGAAGCTATCGACGAAATCATGAACGGAACCGACGAACATTTGCAAATCAAAAACGAATCGCTCGGCAATTCCAATTATTTTCTTTCCTTTGAAGGCGTTAGCAAATACATCACGATGCAGCAGGAACAGGATACTTCAGCAGCCGCGCAAAAATGGGCAGACCAGTTTATCCGCACCGCCCCTTGTCCGCAATGTAACGGGCGGCGATTGAACAAAGAAGCCCTGCATTATTTTATCAACGGAAAAAATATCTCAGAATTGGCGGAAATGGATATTTCGGAACTGAATGTCTGGCTGGCTGATTTGGACGAACATTTATCGGAAAAACAAAAGTTGATTGCCGTAGAAATACTGAAAGAAATCCGCTCAAGGATTCAATTTCTGTTGGATGTCGGCTTGGAATACCTTTCGCTGGGACGCTCGTCGGTAAGCCTTTCCGGCGGGGAA
>BNXY01000090.1 GCA_025999935.1 Bacteroidia bacterium
ATTCAGATTATTTAATTTGTATATTTCAATCATTTCACTGTTCGATGAAGCAAATATCATCTTGTTTTTGGAATAATTGTATCGCAGAGAACCTTGATAGACATCGGGTAACATTTTTTCATTATCTGATTTTTGATGATTTTTATCTTGGGGAAATTCTCCTTGTTGATATGATTCGTTGTTGTTGATGTTGAAAACTAAAAAACGTTCTATTGCATTTGTCGGCATACCCACGAAGATTGAGTCATTGATTTGTAAAATTCGCACATAGATATTTTTTGCTTTTTCATTGACTACGAGAGAAAATAAATCGTGCGATTGTACATTTTCCGAATAAAGAATGGAATCCATACAATACTGATACATACGTGCCTGAAAATTATCTGGTGTATTTATAAAACCCGGTCGAAAAGAACGATCAATTTGAAGATTTCCCACAAATTCTCCAGGTCCATTTCCTACTTTGCCAAAATCTTTTATCACATTGCCGTTTTTTATATTTACTAAAGTAAATTGTGTTTGTGAACGTCCATTCTTCAATAGCAACAATGTATCATAGCATAATAATCGACCCGGATTGTCTGTCTTATCCTCCGTTACAAGCGTAATTGATTGAAGTTGAATCTCCGGTTTGTTATCAAAGTAAGAAAGAAGTGTTGTCTTTTTATTTTCACAGTTTGATAGAAAAAGAAATAGAGTAGCAAAAAGAAAATAATATATCTTGTTTATATTCATAAAAATCAACAATTTATAATTTAAAATAGTTTCGATGAATTTCCTTACCCATCCATTCCGCGACGATTTGTTCCTCTTCCGTTCGTTTTTTATTTTCTTTGCAAGAAACAAATCCGGAAAGCAGTAAAAGGGAAGTATATAGCAACAAGCTTTTCATTTGTATTTAATTCAATGGACATTATATATTTACTTCAAATGTAGTGATATTTTTTTAATAGTATGCAATAATTTGCAAAAAAACAATAATGATTCAAATATTTTTAACCTATTGGGTTAATTGAATATTATCTATCGGCCGAAATAGCCACGCAACGTTTCAGATACAAAACATTTAAATCCGGCTCCAATTTTTCAGGATTGGTGTAAGGATTTCCAAGAGTAATTTGGAATCATTTATTCTGTTTTGAATGATATTAATTTCCTTTCTCCAACAGCAGAAAGTGCATAAATAATATCGCCTTTTGAATTTATATCCATGGCACATATAGGCGTATCTAAATCAATTATTTCTAATAAGTTGCCTTTGAAATCATATACATGAATATATTGACTTTGAAAAGAATTAGGTTCGATTTCTAATTTACCAGAATATAAACCATAAACTCTATTGGAAGATACACAAGCACTTATGTATCCATAACGGGTTTTTTCATTTATATAAATTTGGCCATCAACTATACTGTAATCATACTTAAAATATTCATGAGAAAAATTATTGATTAAAGTATCGCCATCAATTGTATATAATTCAATCAATCCATTTCTGCTTCGCACCAGATGTTGCTTGTCTGATGAAAGGTCGAAGTCGCTGGCATCGGCAAGGGATTGGTAAAACTTACTTACTCGAGGTTCGGAAACGGCTAATTCAACCATCTCTTTACCTCTAATGCCATTGTTGAAAAATGAAAAAACGCCATCTATATAAATACCGCTTCCAATCCATGTAGAATCATTGAGAATTTCTATGTGCGTTGAGATTCCTCCTTCTTCAAAAGACCCGGCTGTGGCAGAAACGGTATTGAAAGCGGCAGTTTGATTATCAATCAAGGCGCTGTCAAGGTTGTATATAAACCATTTACTGTAAGCGATATCAAAGACATAAAGCAATAATTCATTCTCTTTATCTTTTAAGACATTCACATACCAGGATGGGTTTATAATTTCTCCGGGACCTTGCCCTACCGGACATATTCTTGCTGCATGACCATTTTCCGTATTAATTATTGTAAAATTTTTATCTTCATATTTATCCAAAATAAAAACAAAAGTATCTACAACGCAAAACAGATGTGTTCTCCCGATAAAAATGTTACCGTCTTCTTCAAAAACCAAATTCGTTTGTACTTGCCGGTAAGGAACTTTACTGAAAGTATCTTTATTACCGGAAGAACAAGATATCAGAAATAATAGAAAAAATACAAATGCAAAATGTCTCATAATAAATTGAGTTTAAGAGTTCTTTATGACCAATTCAAATGTAGAGAATCGAAAAACCAGAATAAATATTAACGCTTTTTTTTAATATATAATTTTTTACTGTTTTTTGTTCATATAATCATTTTTTAAATTCAGTCTAATAAGAATTGATTTGTTATTCTGTTACAAATGTACGATTAATATAGAATAAACAAAAATATTATCTTCATTTTTTCGAAAGAGTGATGCATAAATAATAATAGTGAACTTACAAAGATTCCATCCATCCGGTTTTTTTGCCTTTTCAAAATGCTCTTTTGCAGTTGTGAAGACGTTGTCTGAGTAAAAAAAACAGCCATCCCACAAAGCGAAATGGCCGTTATTTTTGAAATATTTTCCCGTATTTACTTTACTTCAATGTTCCGTCTTGTGCATCTTTGATCATTTTTGCATTCGGAATAATGAAAATTTCCACCCGTCGATTTTGTTGTTGTCCGGCTTTCGTAGCATTGTCCGCTACCGGTTGGGAAGAACCCAGACCTTCCGTAGCCACGCGAGCATCGGCAATGCCTTGTCCTAATAGAAAATTCTTTACAGAACCGGCTCTTTCTTTTGAAAGCGGAATATTGATTCTATCATTACCCGTACTATCGGTATGACCGTAAATCTCTACATCCGTATCCGGCGTATTTTTCAAAGTATTGGCGAATTGGGTCAAGGCTGATTTGGATGCTTGATTCAGCGTACTTGAATTGGTCGCGAAAAGGATTCCGGAATCAAAAGTCACTTTAATGGCTTGACCATCATTGATACTTTCTACCTTGGCATTTTCGATCTGCTCCAATTCTTTCTTTTGTTTGTCCATTTTGTTGCCGATCAAAGCGCCGGCTGCACCGCCGACTACCGCGCCGATTCCTGCGCCCCAAGCCGCTCCTTTACCTCCGTTCAATAAAGCGCCGATACCGGCTCCTACTGCTGCACCGCTACCGCCGCCGATGGCTGTTCCTTTTGCGGTGTTACTCGCGTTACATCCTGAAAACAAAATAGCAACACACAGCAATAAACTTGCGAATAAATTACTCTTTCTCATCTTTTTTTCTTAGGTTAAATTATTAATTTAAAATATAATATAGTTTGTTACAATAATAGTAAGGCTATTTTTGTAAGCAAATTCGGTTAATCCGAAATATCCAAGGTATCGGTATAAGCGGTCTCTGCACGCAATACGATTAAGACATCCTCCGGCAGAAAATCGCCGATTTCATCTTTCTTAGCTTGTTGAACAATGTATTTAATCAATTCTCTTTCTTCTTTCTCTTCATCATCGTCGTTTAAATAATCGTTTTTTTCGTAAAAATCACAGATAACATCCAAAATATAATAGATGTCGTCTTCACTGAATTTGTCTTTCAGTTCTTGCGGGAGGAAATTGTAAATAAAATTTACGGCCGCTTCGTCGTCGTATTCAAATAATGCTTCTTGGTCGCTCATGATTATTCTCCTTCGTTTTTAGTTTCGTTTGTTTTATTTTCTTCTGTATTTTCAGATTCTTCTTTCTTGTCAAATTCCGTAAATCCTGAATTAATCAGCAAATTGTACCAGTTCATGATTTTTTTAATATCGGAAGGATAAACCCTTTCTTTATCAAAATTGGGAAGCACCTCGGCAAAATAAGCCCTTAATTCTTCCGGTTTGATGGACGGGGAAATAGCAATCTTTTCGCCGTTTTCTTTTTGTTTGATGGAAGTAAATATTTGTGCCAATGGCGCTTCTTCGTCATCGGTATAAATGCCTATATCGCCTAAAGACACTACTTTATCTTTCGAATAAACCGGAATCCGTTTTTGGTCAATCATGGATTCGGCAATAAACATATTTTTCCCTTTGGAAATCAATTTGAAAAGTCCGGGTCTACCGGGAATTGATAAAATTTTTTTCAACATAATTATTGTATTTGTATCAGGGCGCAAATTTACACAAATATTTTGATATTATAATCCAAATTCCTGATGTAATTCAGGAATTTCAATATCTTTGAACCCTTTTTTCAATAAACGCCGCTTAAATTCGACCTGTACATCCGGTTCGCCGTGAACAATGAAAACCCGCTTCACTTCATTTTGATCCTGACAGGAGAGATATTGGCATAAATCGTTGTAATCGGCATGGGCGCTCATGGAATTGAGCGTAACAATATTGGCTTTCACATTGTATTGCATACCGAAAATGCCCACTGTTTCGGGGCGCAGCTTCAATCTGGCGCCTAAAGAATGGGGTTCGCAATAGCCGGTAATCAGAATGGTATTCCGCCAGTTTTCAATGCTGTTGGCAATGTGATGTTTTACCCGTCCGGCCTCTGCCATTCCGGATGCGGAAATAATTACCGAGGGTTTATAGTCCGCATTCAGTGCTTGAGATTCCCGTTTATCCGTAATGTAATGAAGGCCTCTGAATTGGAAAGGGTCGGCGTCATTCCGCATTAATTTCTGCACGGAACGGTTAAAACATTCCGTATGATGTTTGACGATTTCCGTTACCTTAATTGACATCGGACTGTCAACATAATACTTGATTGGCGGCAGCACACCGTCCAATTCCAAATCGTTCAGCGCATACAACAATTCTTGTGTCCGTCCCACGCTGAATGCCGGAATAATCAATTTTCCTTTCTTGTGCAGGCAAGTTTCCTGAATATTTTTCAACAAATCTTCCGAATAGGTATCAATCCGGTCGTGGAGTTTATCTCCGTAAGTCGATTCAATAATGATATAATCCGCTTGAGGAAACGTTTGCGGAGAATGGAGAATCGGATCGCCGTAACGTCCCACATCCCCGCTGAAAGCCAAAGTAAACTTTTTCCCCTTTTCGGTCAAAGTCAGGAAAACGGTAGCGCTCCCGATGATATGACCTCCATCGAAAAATTGCAGACAGATATTTTCATTTACTTCAACAGCCTGATGATAATGAACCGGTTTCAAATGGTCGAAAGTCCGGTTGACATCTTCTTCCGTATAAAGCGGTTCCAGTAATTTTCTGCCTTCTTCTATCCGCTTTTTATTCATGAAAGTTATATCTTGCTTTTGAATAAAAGCCGAATCCAACAGAAGCACTTTAATAATATCAATCGTTGCCGGAGTTGCATAAATAGTCCCCTTGAATCCATCCTTTACCAATTTCGGCAACAAGCCGGAATGATCGACATGGGCATGTGAAAGGAATACATAATCGACCTCAGCGGGATTAAAACCCCAGTGGCGATTGAAGGATTCGGTTTCTTTACCCATACCTTGAAACATCCCGCAATCGAGCAGGAACTTCTTACCATTACTCAACGTGACTAAATGCTTACTGCCGGTTACCGTCCGGGCAGCGCCATGAAAAGCGAGTTTCATATTTTAATAGCGGTTAAAAAATTTGTTCTCATCGTTCAACATGCTTGCGTTAATTTCAGGCACAAAATAACGAATTTTTATTCAGATAAAAAAGGATAAAGGATTAATTTTTTTTGAGTTCCAAAATAACAATTAAATGGATGGTAGAACCCTGCATTCTACATCGGAGCTGAGTCGCCTCATTATACAGTATCTAATTTATTACTGAATAATTTTGCAAGTCCTGTCCCATCGGCGTTTCCCGGTATTCATATTTTTGGATTGCCAAATCAGCGTGGCTTTCCCAACGATATGGTCTTCCGGCACTAAACCCCAATAACGGGAATCGCGAGAATTGAAGGTGTTATCGCCTGCCATGAAATAATAATTCATTTTGAATGTGTAATTATTCAAAACGGTTTTGTCCAAATAAATGCTATTCTCTTTGAACTCCATTATTTTATCGGTTTCGTATTCAATCAAAGGTTTATAGAGTTGATAATTGGTTGTATCAATAACCAGCTTGTCGTTTGCTTTGGGGAGGTATAGCGAGCCGGAATATTTGTAATTTCCGTTTTTAACCCGAACGGTATCTCCGGGCAGACCTTTGCAACGTTTCACTAAAAAAACATTTAAATCCGGCTCCAATTTTTCAGGATTGGTATAAGGAAAATTGAAAACCATCACATCATTCTTTTTTATTTTTCCAAAACCCTTTATCCGGAATGTTTCAAATTTGCCGCCTTTCATGAAATCAAAATTCTTCACGATTCTTGCTCCATAGACTAATTTGTTTACCAAAATGTAATCGCCCGGAAAGATTGCCGGCTCCATGGAGCCGGTCGGCACTTTGAAAGAAGATAGGACAAAGACACGGAGAATAATTGCTAAAAGAATGCCTGATATCAGTATTTTGATAGCGAAGAACAAATGCTTTAAGAGGGATTTCCAAGAAATTTTTTGAATCACAAAGCCATTTATTTAATATCAAAGTAAATAACTTCCGGATCGGGATTATCCCTTATTGCATAAATACGTTTTTCATCCGGACTGATTTCAATTGCTTTTACTTCACAATCCAAG
>BNXY01000091.1 GCA_025999935.1 Bacteroidia bacterium
AGTAATTATTCGGTAAGCGATCCTTCCAAGTTAGTGATTTACGAACTCTTGATCCGCGATTTCACGGAGCAGCGTTCCATCAAAGGCGTTCAGTCGAAGTTGTCCTATTTGAAAACATTGGGTGTCAATGCGATTGAATTAATGCCGTTCAACGAATTTGAAGGAAACGACAGTTGGGGTTACAATCCGTCGTTTTATTTTGCAACCGATAAAGCCTACGGGACAAGTAACGATTACAAAGCATTTATAGATGCTTGCCACGAAAACGGGATGGCGGTACTTATGGATATGGTATTGAATCACAGTTACGGGCAAAGTCCGATGGTGCGGATGTACCAAAACGGCGATAAAGTTTCAGCAGATAATCCTTGGTACAATGTAAATTCTCCGAATACTACCTACTCGTGGGGATACGATTTTAATCACGAAAGTAAATATACACAGGCATTTGTGGACAGCGTTTGCGCTTATTGGCTGAAAGAATACAAAATCGACGGTTTCCGTTTCGACTTTACCAAAGGTTTTACCAATAAATCCGGAGACGGTCAAGCTTATGATGCATCTCGGATTACTATTTTGGAACGCATGGCGAGCGAAATTTGGAAACGCAAACAAGATGCAGTGATCATTTTTGAGCACCTTGCCGATAACAGCGAAGAAAAAGTATTGGCCGATTACGGTATTTTGCTCTGGGGTAATCTGAATTACAATATGAACGAAGCCACTATGGGTTGGGGAAATGAACCCAGTGGCAGTTCATTGAAAGGCGATATATCCTGGGGATCGTACAAACAACGCGGTTGGGCAAAACCCAATTTGGTCGCTTACATGGAAAGTCACGACGAAGAACGGATTATGTTCAAAAACAACGCCTACGGCAAAGCAATAACCGGATACGATGTAAAAAATTTGGCAACCGGTTTGAAACGGACGGAAGCCGCCGCCGTGATACTATTATCCATTCCGGGGCCGAAAATGATTTGGCAATTCGGCGAATTGGGTTATGATTTCGAACTAAATAACGACCGATTGGGCAAAAAACCCATCCGTTGGGATTATTACGAAGCGCCTGAAAGAAAAGATTTATTCTACGTTTTTGCAAAAATGATAGATTATCGCAAAAACAATCCAACATTTTCAACAACAGATTATACCGTTGACTTGAAAGAAAATTTCAAAACGGTAACATTGAGAGGCGCGAATGAAACAATTACCGTAATGGCGAATTTTGATGTGGTAGTGCAAACGAAAAACGGCATTACCCTGCAACCGGGCGAATATAAAATAAATTTTCACCCCCAAACCCCCTAAAGGGGGCTTAGAGTAACTGTTTTTCAATAATGCAAAAATAAAAACAATATTATATGACTAATAATGATTATACCCATTCGGCAAAGTCCCATTTAGGGGATTTAGGGGTGAAATTATTCGCAATATTATTAACAATCGGATTTTCTTTGTCCGTTTCGGCCATCGAAATTACCCGCATGGAACCGGCTTTTTGGTGGGCAGGAATGAATCATCCCGAACTCCAAATCTTGATTCAGGGAAAGGATATTGCTCATTCGCAAGTGCAATTGGATTATCCGAATGTCAAAATAAAAGAGCTTGTCAAAGTTGAAAATCCGAATTATCTTTTTATCTATTTGGAAATTGGGAAAGAAGCCCAACCGGGAACGTTGAATATCACTTTTACGGAAGGGAAAAAGAAATTAGTAAAGGCTTACGAACTGAAAGCGCGCGCCAATTCCGCAGGCGCTCAAGGATTTAATGCTTCGGACGTGCTCTACTTGATTATGCCCGACCGGTTTGCCAATGGCGATGTAAAAAACGATGATTTGGACGATGCCAACATTGACCGAAACAATCCGAATGCCCGGCATGGAGGCGATTTAGCGGGAATAAGCGACCGTTTGGATTATCTGTCCGATTTGGGCGTAAGCGCTATCTGGCTGAATCCGGTATTGGAAAATAAAATGCCCGAAAAGAAATATCGCTCCTACCACGGTTATGCCGTTACTGATTTTTATAAAATCGACCGCCGTTTCGGAAGCAACGAAGACTACCGTCAACTCATCGAAAAGATACACAACAAAGGCATGAAAGTGGTCATGGACATGATATACAACCATTGCGGCAGTAGCCATTGGTGGATGAACGATTTCCCCGGCAAAGACTGGCTGAACCACCAGAACGGATTTGTGCCGACTACGCACAATTTATATGCTGCCGTTGACATTCATGCTCCACAATCGGAAATAGATGGTCTCACAACCGGTTGGTTTGTGGAAGCCATGCCCGATTTGAATCAAAAAAATCCGCATTTGGCTACCTACCTCATTCAAAACAGTATCTGGTGGATAGAATATGCCCGAATCGACGGAATTCGTCACGATACGCATCCGTATGTCGATTTCGACTTCCTTTCCAAATGGTGCAAAAGAGTGATGGACGAATATCCGGATTTCAATATGGTGGGAGAATCGTGGTACACGCAATCTGCGCCGCTGGCTTGGTGGCAAAGAAATTCTAAGGTAAGCGGCAAACAAAGCAACCTGAAAACAGTGATGGATTTTAATCTGATGAATACTTCCAACGCGGCATTTGCCGTTCAACCCAATGAAAAGAATAATTTGCGCCGGATTTATGAAGTACTGGCTCAGGATTTTATTTATGAAGATGTAAACAATCTGCTGATTTTCTTGGATAACCACGATACAAGCCGTTTTCTGAAAAAAGAAGAAACCGATTTGAGCCGTTTCAAACAAGCGATGGCTTTTCTGTTGACGACACGCGGTATTCCTCAATTGTATTACGGAACCGAAATATTGATGACCGGCGAAAAAAATGAGGGCGACGGTAATCTGCGTAAAGATTTTCCGGGCGGTTGGCCAAGTGATTCGGTCGATGCGTTTACTTCCACCGGACGAACCGCTATGCAAAACGAAGCTTGGAATTACCTGCGGAACTTGTTGCAATGGCGGAAAACCAATCCGGCTGTAACCGGCGGCAAATTGATTCATTACGCCCCCGAAGAATATACAGGCAATTGTTACGTATATGCAAGAATCAAAGACAATAACAAGGTATTGGTTATTTTAAACGGTTTGACGGAAGCACAAAACTTGTCGCCGGAAAAATACCGGGAAGTAATCGGAAATGCCGATTCAGGAAAAGATATTATTTCAGGCAAAAGGATTGATTTAAAAGAAAAAATAATCATCCCAGCCAAAGGAGTTTATGTAATAGAATTAATAAATTAAATACCTGTCATTGCAGGCTTAACCCGCCATCTCATGATGTCCGTTAAACACTTATTAACGATTTTCAGGGGATTGCGGGTCAAGCCCGCAATGACAGAATAAACACAAATATCATGAATAAAAAAATTAAAGGACTGTTTTTCTTTCTGTTAGCATCGTGCACAATGCTTAGCGCACAGACACTCACATCTCCCAACGGGAATTTCAAAATGAACTTTTCGCTTTCGGACGATGGTTCGCCTGTTTATACATTAACGTACAAAGGAAAAGAAGTGATTAAACCCAGCAAATTGGGTTTGGAATTAGCGCCCGAAGCGCCTTCGCGGGAATTTTACGATTTCTCTCCCGCAGGAAACGTACAAACCTTGAAATTCGACCTTCGCACCAACCTTTACTCCGGTTTTAAAACCGCGAATGTTAAAACATCCGTTTTCGACGAAACATGGCAACCGGTTTGGGGCGAAACCAAAGATATCCGCAATCATTACAACGAATTAGCGGTAACTTTAAACCAATCTTCCACCGAACGCCAACTCATTATCCGCTTTCGTTTGTTCGACGACGGATTGGGTTTCCGTTACGAATTTCCGCAACAAAAAAATCTGATATACTTCGTTATCAAAGAAGAACGAAGCCAATTCGCCCTGACCGGCGACCATATTGCTTACTGGATACCGGGCGATTACGATACGCAGGAATACGATTACACGACTTCCCGCCTGTCGGAAATCCGTGGACTCATGTCCAAAGCCATCACTCCTAACTCATCCCAAACACCTTTTTCTATCACCGGCGTACAGACGGCATTGATGATGAAAACCGACGACGGATTGTATATCAATCTACACGAGGCCGCCTTAATTAATTATGCCTGTATGCACCTGAACTTAGATGACAAGAACTTTGTATTTGAATCCTGGCTGACTCCCGATGCAAATGGGACAAAAGGGCATTTACAAGCGCCGTGTGTCAGCCCTTGGCGCACGGTTATCGTGAGCGACGACGCCCGCGAAGTCTTAGCGTCCAATCTCACGCTGAACTTGAACGAACCTTGTAAAATAAAAGACGTTTCTTGGATTAAACCCGTGAAATACGTGGGTGTTTGGTGGGAAATGATTACCGGAAAAAGTGAATGGTCTTATACAAACGATTTACCCGGTATCCAATTAGATAACATCGATTATACGAAAGTCAAACCGCACGGTCGTCACGGTGCAACTACGGCTCACGTAAAAGAATACATCGACTTTGCCGCCAAACATGGTTTTGATGCGGTATTGGTTGAAGGTTGGAATGTCGGTTGGGAAGACTGGTTCGGTAAATCCAAAGACTATGTTTTTGATTTCGTAACTCCCTATCCCGATTTCAATGTGCAGGAAATTCAGGCTTATGCGAAAAGCAAAGGCATCCAAATGATTATGCACCACGAAACATCGTCGTCTGTTCGCAATTACGAACGGCATATCGACCAAGCCTACCAATTTATGAAAGACAAGGGTTACAACGCCGTAAAAAGCGGTTACGTGGGCGATATGATTCCGCGCGGCGAATACCATTACAGCCAATGGCTGAACAATCATTACCTGTATGCCGTTCAAAAAGCAGCCGATTATCAGATTATGGTAAACGCCCACGAAGCAACTCGTCCGACAGGTATTTGCCGCACTTATCCCAACCTGATTGGAAACGAATCGTCCCGCGGTACGGAGTATCAGGCTTTCGGCGGCAATAAGCCCAATCATGTTACCATTCTTCCGTTTACCCGCCTCGTTGGCGGTCCGATGGATTATACGCCGGGCATCTTCGAAATGGACATCAATAAAATCAACCCCAGTAACGATTCGCATGTCAACGCTACGATAGCCAATCAGTTGGCTTTGTATGTGACAATGTACAGTCCCCTGCAAATGGCGGCGGATTTTCCGGAACATTACAATCGATTCTTGGATGCTTTCCAATTCATCAAAGACGTAGCCGTTGATTGGGACGAAAGCAAATACTTGGAAGCCGAACCGGGCGAATACATCACCGTCGCCCGTAAAGCCAAAGGCCATTCAAGCTGGTTTGTCGGAAACGTCAGCGGAGAAAAAGGTTTTACCTCCAAAATTACCTTCGATTTTCTGGAACCCGGAAAACAATACATCGCCACGATTTACTCCGATGCTCCCAATGCACATTACAAAACCAATCCGCAGGCCTACACCATCCGGAAAGCGCTCGTTGACAGCAAATCCAAGCTGACACAAAAATCGGCACCCGGCGGCGGATACGCCGTCAGCATTATCGAAGTGACGGACAAGGCGCAAAGCAAGGGGTTGAAGAAATTATAGGTTTAAGGTTTAAAAGAGAAGAAAACCATCATTCCGAGTGTAGCGAGGAATCTGTTTGGATAATATAACAACAAAACCTGTCAGGTCTCGAAGACCTGACAGGTTTATTCGGTTGTTTTACTTGCTGTTAATCTTTCAGCAATTCTTTCAGTTGCGCATACCGTCCACAGACAATACTTTTCAGCCTCTCTTTTATCCATGACCGAATATTTTTTATGTTACCTATCCATTCTTCCGAAAATTCAGGAGTACATTTCCTGTAGAAATCTTCCTTAAATGTATTGTATCGAACATTGATATTGAATCCGGTAATTACATCAAATTGCAACATCTTGTCGGGTGTAAGTTCTAAACCGCACTTTCCAGAATTCGTTTGAAAAATTTCACTTAAATTTTATCA
>BNXY01000092.1 GCA_025999935.1 Bacteroidia bacterium
GCGCCAATTATAAAACTATCATAAATGATTTACAAAGGTAGCAAAACTGCATATTACACCCCTTCATTTGAGCCTCCGTTTAAGGCCATTTTAAGGCCGTTTAAGGCATTATCTTTGCGCAGCGCTACCCCCCCCCCCGCAAATTGAGCGTGGCGTAGCCGCGTTTAACGCGAGGCGGCTTCATTCATACAAGGACATTTTCAGCAGCAACGGACACGGAGACTTTTTTCTCCGTGCCCGCCGCTGCTGTTTTTCATCATTGGCAATTATCAATTGTCAATTAAAAAAAATCAAGATTAAAACAATACTAATAATTAAATTCAATTAAAAATTATGACAACGACAAGACACAGACTTAAGAGATTTTTTACCGTCGCAGCCATGCTGCTTTTTTCTTTCCATTGCCTACAAGCCCAGGTAACCATCGGTTCGGGTATAGAACCCCGCAAGGCTGCTTTGCTCGACTTGAAAACCCGGCAGGCAGGTGCGGTAACTGCCGTTACGGACAACGACAATGTCACTTCCGGCTCCGGTGGCGGCGGCTTGCTGCTGCCCCGCGTACAACTGAAAACCATCAGCAGCCTCGAACCGTTTATCCTTGACACCGACCTCGAATTTATAAACAATACCGACAACCTGAAAGAACACCTTGCCGGACTGATGGTATATAATATCACCGACCACGGCCCGAGCAGCACCCTCTACCCTGCCGTTTATACATGGAACGGGGCGATATGGGTCACCTCTCATGCCAACGAGGCCGTATCGTCCGTTATAAACCAGCCCGTTCCGTTCACCTTCTACGAGAAGGGAACGGAGACGATTGATTCGCTGACCTTTAAAGTGGACGGACTGGGTACTTGGACGTACTAGTGGTACCAGATAACGGGCAATAATGTGCATGTCCGAATCGGTACGCCTGTCGGCCAGACCGGAACGGTTTATGCAAGTGCTGCAACTGCAACCTCTGCTGGGGCGCAGAGGGCGTCCTTCGGTCCGCAGGCAATCCTCAAAGGCACTACCCGCAATGCCAACAATACCGGATTCTACAAATTCTATTGCATCGCCAAAAGCACCCTCGGCGCAGTATTGACCTCCGAGATAGCCGAAGTAGCCGTAGGATGCGGCGCAAAAAACAAGGACGGGGAATGGCTCTCCTTTATGTGCTTCAACCTGGGGGCGGTGGATACGATAAGTATTGCCGGACAAAAAGGTTATCCTATCGGCAGTTTTACCAATAATACGACTGATGCACCCGGTTTACATGCTTATATTGCAGGCGAAGAAAAACTTTACGGTTCTCTTTTCCAGTGGGGCCGCGTTGCCGAAGGCCATGAATTACGCTCCTATACCGGTACTACTGCCAACAATATAGCAGCCAAAGGTGCGATAGCTGTTGCCGATATCGGCAACGGTCTCCTCTGTTCCGTAGGCGGCACGGCTTATCCTTACTACCAAGTAAGGTCAACCAGTACCACTTGGTATGGTAAATTTATTTACGGCAGCGCCGACTGGACGCCTGTCCCTCAGCCTACATCCGACCAGTTGTGGCGTAGCGGTCGTTTTGTCCAGAACGACCCTTGCGCCCATTATAGAGCCGATGTTACTAAAACCGACGGTACTACTGCTTATCAGGAGTTCTGGCATAATGGAACCAACACACTACCCGACTCTCCCGCTTGTGTCGATGTGGGTACAGCTTGGCGCACCCCCACACAGGACGAATGGGGAGAGCTGTACAAAGGCGGCACTCATTCGGGTACTTCTGCAACAGCCACGGCCAACACTTGGACGTGGTACACAGCTCCTGCTCCCAACACCAGTAATCGCGGTTTTGAAATCAAGCCGGACGGTATTACTACCACTATGTTTTTGCCTGCGGGCGGCTACCGGTACTACGGCAATGGTCTGCTCTACTACCAAGGCTCCTACGGCTACTACTGGAGTGTTAGCATTAGCGGTACTAATGCGTATTACCTGTACTTCAGCAGTGGTAGCGTGAGTCCGGCCCTCAGCAGCTACCGTGCGTACGGCTTTGCTTTGCGTTGCATCAAGAATTCCTAATTCGATTTATTTGACTATTTATCGCCCGCCTTCAGGGCGGGCGATTTGATACCGCGAAGCGGTCGAATTTTTTTTTGGAAAATGGAGTATAGGTAAAAGCCTCGCAGAGGCGACACTTTATTAACCGTATGCTTTAGCTTACGGTTTGAGATAGAATTTATACATTATAAAAATGACAATAGAAGAAAAAACAGTCCATACCTCGGACACCGAGGTTCGCATTTACAAAGAAGGCATATTCTGGATCGCCTACGAGCAAAGCGCGTATATCATATCGCAGGTCAAGGATTTGAAGCCCACGAAAAAATACATCAAGAAAATCGGGAAAGAAATCGTCAGCGTAGGTTTCCCAGGCTCCGTCCTCGACAAGATAGCGTCCATGTTTACATTAACGGAACGGGGCGACGCGCTGGCCGTCATGCAAGCGGACAGCCCATACGACGCGGTTGCATACCAACAATGGAAAGACCGCCTGGAAACAGCAGCGCCTTCTTTCCGGGCTGCAGCAACGGCAACGCAGCAAGCGGAGCCTCCGGAAAAAAACGACGATCCGGAATTGTCGTTAAGCAAGCGTATCCTTGCATTCGATATGGGAAACTCCACGCCCATGCAATGCTTTATATTTTTGAACGACTTGCAGCGCTTTGTATTTTTGAGCGAGCTAAACGGGCATTATAAAAAATAATGGCGCTTTATGAGAATCTGCCGGTATATAAAGTAGCATACGACCTGCTGGTGCAGACTTACAGGCTGTGCATGAACATGGAACGTTCTTACCGCTTCACACTGGGGGAGCGTATCCAGAACGAGATGACGGAGCTGCTGCTGCATATATACCGGGCAAACAGCAACCGCGATAAAAAGGCGTATTTGCAGTCCGCCAAGGAAAACATTACGGTTGTGAGGCTTTTATTCCGGGTGGCGCACGACTCGGATCAGGTTCATCTAAAGCATTTCATAGTGGTTAACGAGCATATCGAAAGCATAAGCAAGCAGTTGACCGCATGGGAAAAAAGCAGTGTGGCATAACAATATTCGTCCGGACGGGACAAGCACTGAAAAGCGAGAGTTACAGCCGGTTTTTAAAAACTGCTGTAAGTGGCTTGTAAATTCAGCAAACCACTTGGCATATACTTTGATGTTCCAATAAAGTCAGGAATGTACAAGCGGCCGAGTTAAGATTTATTTAGTGTTTGCTTTTTTGCCTGCGGGCGGCAACCGGAACAACGGCAATGGTCTGCTCTACAACCAAGGCTCCAACGGCAACTACTGGAGTGTTAGCATTAGCGGTACTAATGCGTATAACCTGAACTTCAACAGTGGTAGCGTGAATCCGGCCAACAGCAACAACCGTGCGAACGGCTTTGCTTTGCGTTGCATCAAGAATTTGCACGGAGAATGTGCCTGTTCGGACGATTTTTAATAAACAGGGAGAAATAAACAGACGGGAAATGGAAAAAATGAAAACCTGCGACAAGTTGAAATTAGACTTGTTCATGGCCTATTACGAAGCGCGCAAGCACAAGCGCAATACGGTAAACCAGCTCCGGTTCGAGCTTAATTTCGAGCACGAACTGCTTCAACTGCACGACGAGATTGCCGGCCGCACTTACAAGCCGCGCCCTTCGATCTGCTTCGTGGTGGACGTCCCGGTAAAGCGCGAAGTCTTTGCCGCTGATTTCCGCGACCGCGTAATACACCACCTGCTGTGCGGATATATCGACCCTGTCCTCGAAAGGGTGTTTGTCAGGGACAGCTACAGCTGCCGCAAAGGGAAGGGGACGCTTTACGGCATCAGGCGCGTGGCGCATTTTATCAAGGATTGCAGCGAAAACTATACAAAAGACTGCTTTATCCTGAAACTGGATATCAGCGGGTATTTCATGAATATCGACAAGGACATACTGGCCGGGCAATTGTCGGGGATGTTGAGCAAAGAGGGAATAGAGCGCGCCTACGCCGGCATTCCGCAACCCGACTGGGAACTGGTACGGTATCTTATAAAGGAAATTATATACCAGGACGTCAGGCAGGACTGCATTGTCAAGGGAAGCCCTTCCGACTGGGACGGCCTGCCGCTTTCCAAAAGCCTGTTCCAAAACCCGCCCGGCAAAGGCCTGCCTATCGGAAACCTTACTTCCCAGCTGTTCAGCAATGTATATATGCATGTCTTCGACGATTACATCGCATCTGCACCGGACATAAAATATTACGGCCGGTATGTCGATGATTTTGTGATTGTCCACCGGGACAGGGAGTTCCTGAAAAAGCTCATTCCCCGGATAAGGGACTATCTGGAAACGAGCCTGCACCTGGAGCTTCATCCCCGGAAAATATACCTGCAGCACTATAAGAAAGGGGTAACATTCCTCGGCGCCGTCATAAAGCCCAACCGCCTGTACGCGGCAAAGCGCACGGTTTCGCACTTCAAAAAGGCGCTCCACGGCTTCAACTCCGGCATGGCTCCGCAGGAATTGCCGGACAAGGGCGAGTTGCTCCAAATGCGGTCTGTCGTAAATTCCTACCTGGGGGTTATGCAGCATTTCAAGTCCTACAACCTGAAGAAAAAGATATTGCTCGGCAAGCCGAGCGTGCTTTTCAGGTACGGCTATTTTACCGGCCATCTGAACAACTATAAACTTTATAAGAAAACCCAATCAAATTAATTATATACAATGTACAAGACTATCAGACTTTTCAGTTTACTGTTGCTGCTTCCGGCAATATCCCTTGCCCAGTCCGTATCCATCCGGCTGCCCTTTTACGCCGGGCACGAGTATTATTTCTACCTGCCGAAAGGCGCCAAACAGGACACCATCGCTACCGGGAAACTGGGATCCGGAGGCAAGGCGTCTATCACCCTGCCCAAAAACTACCGGGGAGCCGGACGCTTCTCTATCCGGGGATACGGCAAAATATGGAATATCGTTATCAACGGCAATGAACAAGTCGGCGTGAGTGAGCCGGATGCAGAGGAAGCAGAAACGACATTCGCCGGTTCGCCGGAAAACAGTTACCTGTTCAACGCCCTTGCCCGGCAAAACAAAATCATAAACGAATATGTCGAAGTTTCAAGCCGGGCGCAAAACCAAAGCCCGTCATTTGTGCTGGCTCCGCCCGAACAGCGTATGCAGGCATTGGATAATGAGTATAAGGCTTTTCGCAAAGAAATAAACGACAGCCCCTTGTATGCCGCCCGCATAGTGGAAATACTTAACCTGCTGTCTGGAGTAGGCAGCTCCTTTACCATCACAGAGGACAATCTGCTGAAAGAGCAGCGGGAGTTTGTTGTCCGTAAAGTCAATTTCAACGACCTGTACACAAGTGGTTTCTGGCAGCCGGCATTCGAAGTATGGGTGCAAACTTCCGTAAACGACAGCCTGCTGCTCAGCGACGCCCGCCATATACTCAACCGGTGCGGCAACGATATACACATCCGCAGGGAAGTAACGCAGGCCATTATCCGCATGTTCAGCAAGTATGCCAAAGACAACCTGTTGGCCGAACTCGGCACGGAATACCTGACCATGCCGCTAAACGGACAACCTGCACCGAAAATCGTTTTGACAGACGGCAGTTCATTCCAGCCCAAAAACAGCCTGATCCTTTTTTACGAAACAGGCTGCGGCAACTGCCACAATGAACTGGAGAAACTGAAAGGTAAGTATAAGCTATTGATGGATAATAATATCCGCGTTATCTCCATAGCTGCCGACATGGACAGGGATGTATTCGCGGAAACGGCAACAGGCTTACCCTGGACAGACAAGCTTTGCGACTTCAAAGGATTTGATGGCGACAACTTCCGCAACTATGGTATTGTAGGTACTCCCACGTTTATACTGACCGACGGCGAGGGTATTGTTCGTGGACGGTATGCGCAACTGAAGGAATTGCTG
>BNXY01000093.1 GCA_025999935.1 Bacteroidia bacterium
AAGAAAGAAGACAAGCCATAAGCCTGCTGTTCTTCTGCAAATAAGATCGGAATGATGGGGGTTATTCCTTCATTGGTCGAAAAACCCAGTTCACGAACGCCGTTTCGTATTTTTGCAGCGTTCTCTTTTAATCGCTCGCGCCGTTCGGGTTCTTCGCCGATCAGTTTCAAGGATGCACAGGCCGCAGCTACAATTGGCGGCGGCAAGGCTGTGGAAGCGCCATAAAACAAAGACTTTGAGCGTATCCAGTCAATCACGGCAGACGAAGAGGAGATAAATCCGCCATAAGCTCCCAACGCCTTACTCATGGTTTCCGATTGGTACAGGTTGGGTGCGCCGTCCAGATAAAAATGCTCCGGCGTTCCCCGTCCGTTATTGCCCAACACGCCTGTTGCATGGGCGTCGTCCACCACCAATGCCGCATGATATTTGTCGGCCAAAGCATAAAGTGCATCTAAGGGAGCGATTTCACCAGACAAAGCAAAGATACCGTCGGTTATGATCAATGGTTTTTCTTTCGGATTTGCTTTCAGCAACTCTTCCAAATGCTCCGGAGAGCAATGGCGGTAAAAATGAACCACACACTGTGCAGGAATGGCTTCCAAAATACTCGGATGCGCCTGCGAATCGGCAAAAACGATGGAATATTCCTCTTTCAAGGCTTGGAGCAACAGCCGGTTGCCCAGATAACCGGATGCAAATACGGCTGTGTCCGCTTGCCCTTTGAAATCGGAAAGCAGTCGTTCCAATTCCAAATGAATCTCGGAAGTGCCCGTCGTATTGCGGGACGCATAAAAATTTACGCCATATTTCAAGGTAGCATCCGTCGCCGCTTGTATTAAAGCGGGGTGTTTGGCCAAGCCTAAGTAATCATTACCCGCAAAAACAGTAAAAGGTGTCCGAGCCGGTTGTTCGTTCATAAAATATTGAATTTTAATTTGCGTCAAAGGTAATATGTTTGCTTGAAATATCGAAATTTTTTTACTAATCAGATATTATTCGGCCAATATTTTTATATCTTACTAAAAATTTATTTTAGGCGTCATTGAAAAAAATTCCTGTTTTTATGCCCTCGTTCGGTTAGATTATTGTAATTTTGCGTGCTGTTTATTTGTAGAAAATAATACAGTATTAAACAATCATTATTTATAAATATTTTATGAAAATAGGTATTCCAAAAGAAATCAAGAACAATGAAAACAGAGTTTCATTGACTCCGGGCGGCGCGCAAGCGCTTACCCAACACGGCCACACCGTTTATGTGGAAACAAATGCCGGTAAAAACAGCAGTTTTAGTGACGAATCGTACATTAAAGCCGGCGCAACCATTCTGCCTACCGCAGAAGAAGTTTTTGCAACTGCCGATATGATTATCAAAGTAAAAGAACCTATTCCGGTCGAATACAAATTGATTCGCCCTAACCAGTTGCTGTTTACTTATTTCCACCTTGCTGCCGACAAAGAACTGACGGAAGCCATGATTAAAACCAACGCCATATGTTTGGCTTACGAAACCGTGGAAAAAGACCGCACCCTACCCCTTTTGATTCCGATGTCGGAAGTAGCCGGACGGATGTCTGTGCAAGAAGGCACCAAATATTTGGAAAAACCGCAAGGCGGAAAAGGAATCCTGCTGGGCGGCGTTCCGGGCGTGAAACCGGCGAATGTATTGGTTCTCGGCGGTGGTATTGTGGGTACGCATGCCGCATTCATGGCTGCCGGTCTGGGCGCTCATGTTACCATCATGGATATTTCCCTGCCCCGTTTGCGCTATTTGAGCGAAATTATGCCGGCAAATGTCGATACGATGATGTCGAGCCAATACAATATCGAACAAATATTGCCGCAAGTTGACTTGGTTATCGGCGCCGTATTGATTCCGGGAGCCAAAGCGCCTTTCTTGATTACCAACGATATGTTGAAATTGCTTCAACCGGGTTCCGTATTGGTGGACGTTGCTATCGACCAAGGCGGATGTTTTGAATCTTCTCATCCGACTACGCACACAGAACCGGTTTATGAAGTAAATGGCGTTGTTCACTATTGTGTGGCTAATATTCCGGGAGCCGTTCCGATGACTTCCACCTTGGCGCTTACCAATGCCACGCTTCCGTATGCCATCGCTCTCGCTGATTTGGGCTGGGAAAAAGCATGCGCAAAATATCCCGACTTAAAGTCCGGCTTGAATGTTGTAAACGGAAAGATTGTATATAAGGCTGTTGCCGATACTTTCGGACTGAAATACGACGAAATCAAATTATAATTTAATGAGGGCGGGTTTGAAACTCGCCCTCATACTTTTCCTCGAAATAATTCCCATGAAAAAAACAATTTTATTTTTTGCACTACTCCCGCTTATGATTGCTTGCACAAGTTCAACAAAAGAAACAGATATAGCTTCTCAATCTATTAATAACGAAGTTATTGTGAAAGTTATTACTACCCTTTCTTCCGAAAATAATGCCGATAAATCTTTGATTGAAAAAGGCGTAAAGCAAGTCGCCAAACTCTGGTTGGCATCCGACGGAAGCGAAGCGGAATTTATTCAGTTCTGCACGGACAATTATTTCGCCGACCCTGCCGAAAAACAGCAAGTTTTTCTAAAAATAAGTGATTATCTGGAAGCTATTTCCGGTCATTTCAATGAAATGTCGCTTCAACTGCAACGCCAGGTACATGAGGCAACCGGCCCTTTACATCCTATCGATGAAATGTTTGCCGCTTACAGTCCTTCAGCGCATTATAGCGACGATTTTTATACCAATAAATTAGCGTTTATCATCGCCTTGAATTTTCCGCAATTGTCTTTGGAAGAAAAAGATAAGCTTGGAACCGATCGCCTTGCCTGGGCCTACGCCCGTCTGGGGGATTTGTTTACGTCCCGCGTTCCGGCCGCGCTGCAACAAGCTGTTGCAAATGCCAATAGCGATGCCGATGTGTATATTTCCAAGTATAATATTTATGCCGGACATTTGCTTGACAAAGCCGGGAAAAAGATTTTTCCGAAAGATATGATATTGTTGTCACACTGGAATTTACGCGATGAAATTAAAGCCAATTACAACAAAGGCGAAGACGGTTTGAATAAACAGCGAACCATTTACGAAACCATGAAACGGATTATTTCTCAGGAAATTCCGGTGGAAGTAATCAATTCCGGTAATTATGAATGGAATCCCTATGCAAATACAGTATTTCAATCCGAAAAAGAAATAAAAGGAACCGCAGAAAATACAGTCCGTTACGAAAAATTTCTAAACAATTTTAAAGCAGAGCAAGCCATTGATAAATATACGAGAAACACCTATATCGATCGCAATTTTTCGGAAAATATGGAAGTTTCCGTTGAGGATGCCGAGAGCCTGTTCAAAGAATACCTATCTTCCCCTGAAATCAAAGAAATCGGAAAGATAATCGCCACCCGCTTGGGACGAAATTTGGAAGCCTATGATATTTGGTACGATGGTTTTAAAGCAAGAAGCAATTTGAATGAAGACAAACTAAGCGAGCAAACCGGAAAGCTTTATCCGAATGCAGAAGCCATGCAAAAGCAACTGCCCGCTATCTTGAAAAAATTGGGATTCTCTCCTGAACGGGCAACTTATTTAGCCGACAAAATTGAAGTGGATGCCGCACGCGGTTCGGGACATGCCTGGGGAGCCGCCATGAAAGGGCAAAAAGCCCACCTGCGCACCCGGATTCCGGAAGAAGGCATGGACTACAAAGGCTACAATATCGCCATCCACGAATTTGGTCACAATGTAGAACAAACCCTATCGCTCTATGATGTAGATTATTATATGCTGAACGGCGTACCCAATACCGCATTTACGGAGGCTTTGGCTTTTGTTTTCCAAAAACGGGATTTGGATATATTGGGCATTCCCAACAATGACCCGGAAAAAGAAAAAATGGATGTTTTGGACAAAGCCTGGCAATTGTACGAAATAGCCGGCGTATCCCTCTTGGACATATCCGTTTGGAAATGGTTGTACGCCAATCCCAACGCCACGCCCGAAGACTTAAAGGCTGCTGTAATCCGTTTATCGAAAGAAATCTGGAACGAATATTATGCGCTGGTCATGGGTGTAAAAGACGAAACAATTTTGGCGGTATATTCTCACACAGTCAGTTATCCTTTGTATCTCTCGGCTTATTCTTTCGGGCAAATCATTCAGTTCCAATTGGAACAACACCTGAACGGCAAAGATTTCGCCGAAGAAGTTGACCGCATTTTCCGCTTGGGGCGCTTGACTCCCAACCAATGGATACTGCAAGCTACCGGAAAACCGCTGTCTGTGGAACCATTGCTAAAAGCGGTAAGGGAAATTAAATAAATCCAATTTTTATTCGTAACTTTGCCCCTTGAAAATTAAACAGTAAAATCATGGCAAATAAAAAGGCATTATTAGTCATCCTCGATGGTTGGGGATTTGGCGACAAAACAAAAAAAGACGTAATATACAATACAGCAACACCTTACTGGGATTCCCTTTTGAAGAATTATCCGGTTTCTCAATTACAGGCTTCCGGCGAAAACGTAGGTTTGCCCGACGGACAAATGGGTAACTCCGAAGTGGGTCACCTGAATATCGGCGCGGGGCGCGTGGTTTATCAGGATTTGGTGAAAATCAATATTGCAGCACGCGACAATTCCATTCTTGAAAATCCGGAAATCAAAAACGCATACACTTACGCCAAAGAAAATAACAAGAAAATTCACATCATGGGATTGGTTTCTAACGGCGGCGTACACAGTTCTTTGGAACATTTATTCAAACTGACCGACATCAGCAAATTGTATGGTATAGACCAAACATTTATCCATTGCTTCATGGACGGCCGGGATACCGACCCCAAAAGCGGCGCCGGATTTATCGGCGAATTGGAAGAACATCTGAAAAAATCAACCGGTCAAATCGCTTCGATTATCGGCCGCTACTACGCTATGGACAGAGACAAACGCTGGGAAAGAGTGAAGGTGGCTTACGATTTGTTGGTCAACGGAACAGGAACTCCAACCGAAAATCCGGTTGAAGCCATCGAACAATCCTACGCAGCCGGCGTTACCGACGAATTTATCAAACCGATTGTTTGTACGAAAAACGGTCGGCCGGTATCGGTGATTGAAGCCGACGACGTGGTAATTTTCTTCAATTACCGGAACGATCGCGCCAAAGAATTGACGGTTGTCCTCTCTCAACAAGATATGCCGGAGCAAGGAATGCATACCATTCCCAATCTCCAATATTACACCATGACGCCTTACGACCCAACTTACAAAGATGTTCATGTTTTGTTCGATAAAGACAATGTACAGAATACTTTAGGCGAATATCTTTCAAGTTTGGGTTTAAAACAATTGCACATTGCCGAAACGGAAAAATACGCCCATGTCACTTTCTTTTTCAACGGTGGCCGGGAAGCGCCTTACGAAGGAGAAGAACGCATTTTGGTTGCCTCTCCAAAGGTGGCTACCTACGATTTGCAGCCGGAAATGTCGGCTTATGAAGTAAAGGATAAATTGGTAGAAGCGATTAATTCCCAACGGTTTGATTTTATTGTAGTAAATTACGCCAATGGCGATATGGTTGGTCATACCGGCATTTACGAAGCCATTGAGAAAGCCGTCAAAGCTGTGGATTCCTGTCTGAATGATACGATTGAAGCCGCCAAAGCCAACGGATACGAAGCCATCATCATTGCCGACCACGGAAATGCGGATTACGCGCTAAACGACGACAATTCTCCCAATACGGCACATTCGTTGAATCCCGTACCGTTTATTTATGTTTCGGAAAATAAAGAAGTTAAATTAGAAAATGGAAGATTGGCAGACGTTTCCCCCAGTTTGTTGCATATTCTGGGATTGAAACAGCCCCAAGAAATGACAGGACACAGTTTGATACAATA
>BNXY01000094.1 GCA_025999935.1 Bacteroidia bacterium
GTCAAACAAAAGGTATCCGGCGGATTCCGATCGAATAAGGGTGCGGCGGCCTACGCGGTCATACATTCTATCGCTGATACTGCCAGAAAAAACCAACTTTCTCCTTTTTTGGCATTAAAGTCTGTTGATCAATATACTTGATTATTGAACAGACCTGAGTAGTTACGGGACAGGTATGAAAATTTATAAAATATGTTTTTGTGAAATTAATGTCTTTTGTTAATCAAAACTACCATTCTTCAATTGGACGGAACTGCACACCTGTCGGATTTTCCGCCATAATCGCATCTACAACGGATTTATGAAATACCTCATTAGAAAGGGCTTCTCGTAATCTGAACACAAGGCGTTTTTCTAACGGTATCTTTTTCAAGGCTTCCCTGTCTAAAACAAATTGGCGAATACTATATACACGATATTTATATTCATATTCCGATTTTTCCTTATCCATTGCCTCTATTTTGTTATCCACAGTTAAGGAGTAATATTTTTCCGTAATGTTCTTTTGCTTTCCAACCCATTTTGTGTCAGTCAGTTTTATATAATCAAGTTTCAAACCAATGAGTACATCGGCAATTTTTTGCTTAATAAAATAGTCCGCACCCTCCAACAAATCTGCCATAACAGGTTTTCGGGGAATGGGGTCATTAAATGCTATTTCTATCAACGTTGGATTAATTTCGGCGGGTTCATACCCTACTTCTTTAATTAACGGATAAGTTTGGTCGTCTTTACTATCAATCAAATAATAATCAAATTCGTTTTCCATTTTTTATTCTCCTTTTAATTTAAAATTTTAATCAAACTGATTACCTGAACATTGCGTTGTTGTCCCATTCCGAAACTTTCCAAAAGCGCATTCCTGTCAGGTTTTCGGCTTGTATGGCTTCGTAAATGCTTTGGTGAACGATTTTCATTGACGGTTTTTCTGTCAATACAAACACTTTCCGTTGTTCAAACGGAATGTCGGCAAGCAGTTTTTCGTTGAGGGAAAAACGCTGTAAATTGCGTATTTTCCCAAAACTGTTTGGTTCGCTGCCTTCATAATTGCTTGTGTCAATGGCTTGCAGACGGTTGTAAAAATGAATGGCGTAATGTCCGCTCAACGTTTCCTTTTTGTTGCTTGTAATCTCAATGGGAATAAACTGAATGCCGCCAATAGTTAGCGTTTCAAACAGCGTTTTCAGTTTTTCGCTACAGGCAAGCTGTGACGCCAGCATAAGCAGGTCTGCCATTTCGTACTGATTTGGATACGGTTCGTCAAAAATAATTTTGAGCGGCAATTCCAAAGTTTTTTCGTCTATTGGTTCTGCTTCCAGAAAAGCGGAAAAATCGGTTGCGCCCCACGCCAAAAGCGGGTGGTTGTTCGCTCCGTCTATGTTCATTACATAGTACTCGTTGTCGAATTTGTTTGTGTTCATTTTTTTATTCTCCTTTAATTTAAAATTTATAAAATATGT
Source organism: Bacteroidia bacterium (assembly GCA_025999935.1). GTDB lineage: Bacteria > Bacteroidota > Bacteroidia > Bacteroidales > Azobacteroidaceae > Azobacteroides. The sequence continues at coordinate 1,461 of BNXY01000094.1, forward strand.
TTTTGTTGTTTTATTTATTTACCACTCAATATTTTTGAGATAATTGTTTAATTGCACAGTCGAAATCGCTTTCCAACTGCCGCATTTCGCGTTGTCGATAAACTTCAAACTCTTTCTCAGCTTTTTCCATTGCTTGTGTGTGCGAGATTTTGCCTGAATTTGTCAATAGTTTTCGTTTGTTGTGTAAAATTCAAGGTTGTAATGGTCGATTTCACGACGTACCTGACGATTGCCTTCGGTTTGAACTAACAAGAATTTCTTGTGAGTTGCCTCGTCAAACAGTTCGCCGTCTTGAATAATTCCATCAATATGCTGACTTACATTCTGTTGCGTAGTGTCGTAAATTTCAGCCAACTGCTTTTGCGTCAGCCAAAGGTCTTTGTCCACAAAGCGCACAGACACATTTGTTATGCCGTTGTCGTCTTGATATAGAATGATTTTATTTTCTTCGTTTTCCATTTTACAATCTCCTGTAATTTATAAAATATGTTTTTGTTAATTATTTTTCATCAATAAATAAATTATTGTTACTCAACGCTTTGGGTTTTTGAGATTCGGGCAAATAGTTTTCTTCGGACACAACGCTTTCGCCTGTTTTCAGTTCCAATGCCTTGCGGGCATCGCCTGCAATTTTTCCACCCTGGCGAGCGGCTTTTTTGTTTTCCGACAATCCTTCGGGATTTTGTGTGCGGACTATCGCCGTAGTTGATGCCTCGCCGAGCATCGAAAAAATCAGTTCAAGGTCGTTGAAATGGTCGCGCAAATTCTGACTTTTCAAACCTTTAACCTCTTTGTATTCAGAGGGCGTAAGTCCAAAAGTCGCTTTTGAGATTTCGGCAGTAAGAATAGAATACTCTACTTTTTCCTTTATTCCGTGCGCTTTCCATTCGTCCGTCAGTTCCTCTCTGATAGCAATGCTGCGCATACGTTTTTCAATCCAGTCGTCCGGATAACCTTTGAGTTTGTAGAGTTCGCGGGTGCGTTGCGTGGCAATTTCGGGATTTTCGATTTCTTCAAGCCGCTCGCTGCCCACCTGCGCCAACCAACGCTTAAACGGCTCTGCCTTTGGCGAAGGAATGGACTGAATGATACGGAAAATGCCTTTTACATCGGCGGCTTGAATTTTGCGTTTTTTCCCATCTGCGGCTATCATTTCAAGGGGGGTACAAATTGTACCCCAGTTGAGTTTCAGTTGCTCATCACGGCTAAGCATTCGCTTGACATATTGCTTGACATCTGCACTGTCAGTCAATATTTCTACAACGTCCTGTACGGAAAAATACCATTTTTCCTCTGTCTCGCTCCAAGTGGTGCGGACTTGTTTGCTTTCAAAAAGTTTTATATTGCTCATATATATTAAAGTTTATTTTTTTCCCCTTTCGGGCGGTTAAACTTTAAATTTCTTGTCCGATACTCCACGTTTGTTGCAAACGAAACGCAGGAATGGTTTGACGTTTGGCGGAATTTAACAGCGTTGTAAGCGAGCGGCTTTGTCCTTTGGCATATTGCGAAAGCGTAACTATCTCATTTCCTTTAAGATAGGCAATGCGTTTGTACAGCGACTCAATCAATGCCAATGCCAAATGATTGTCAAAATCGTTCAGTTTTCTATTTCTCTGATAATCAGCAAAATATGGATAATACTCCTTGCGTTTGTCGCTATTTTGAATAATCACAGGCGGGTAACCGTAATCTGTAAGTTGTTGATTGATAAGCACTCTGCCCATACGTCCGTTGCCGTCGCAAAAAGGGTGAATATATTCAAATTCGAGGTGAAAATGCGCAATTTTTTCCACAAAATAAGAAACATCATTGGCGAGATAGTCGTAAATCAGGGCGTCGAGCATTGTGCCGACAAGTTCGGGCGGCGGTGCAATATGCGTTCCAACTCGCACATATTCGCCTTTTTGCCGCAGCCGTCCCGCAAAATTGTCGTTAATATTCGTCAGCAACAAGCCGTGCAAATGTTCTATGTTTTTGATAGAAAGTTCGTAATGCGGGTTTTGCCACAAAAATTTAATCACGCGGGAAAGATTTTTCGCCTCAAAAATTTCACGCACCGAAACGGCAGTTGCCAGCGGCTGTTCCATAATGATTTTTGCCGTATCGTCGAGCGTCAGAGACGAATTTTCAATGGCATTGGAATTATACACCATTTCGGGCAGTTCCGCCTCTGCAATCATCAGCAGCAACTCGTTTTTATCGCTTTTCAGTTGCTCGTATTTCGCTTTCAAACTGCGAATCAGTTCTTTTTTTCTGTTGTTTATAGCCATAATTTTTTACTATTAAATTCACGCAAAATTACAATATTTTCGTGAATTGTCAAAATATTTTGAGGGGTGTTCACGTTTCTTGCACGCTGATAACACGGATTTAACAGATTTGCGCAGATTTCTTTTGCCACAACTTGCAAAGTCGCACCAAAGAGAAAGAAATTAGAAGATTAACATTTCGTTTTCATCAAATATTTTTCAACAATTTCTCTGCCGACATTTCCATTTTGGAAAAGGCAAACAGTTTTTTGCCCAAATCTTTTAATGATGCGCCTATATGATATAACTCGTTGTCTATTAATAGAAAACGGTCGTGAATGTTTTGTTTTTTTTCAATGAAGATTTCAGGATATTGGGCATTATGCCTGTCCAAATCAAGTTGCAGTTGAGCAGAAATTTTTGCGGTGTAAATGGCGGCTTTTACGCCTGCATTTCGTTTCGACAGAAAAATTAATACGCTTTCATCTAAATAGTTATCAATCAAAATCACTCGTTTTGTGGCTGACTTTATCAGGTCGGCAATAAAAATATAGGCATCAAAAATTTGTCCGTCATAAAACACGCCTTCAACGGGCGGTAAATTTGTGCGAACAAAAAAATCAATTTGTTTTTGCTGTTCCAATAATTTTTGTTCGTGCTGAAACAGTTTATTATCAACCTGTTCAAATCGCTGATTTATGGCATAACCTTTTAGAATATACTCCTTTAAGACGCGGTTTGCCCATCGCCTGAACGTAGTTGCATTGATAGAATTTACCCGATAACCAACCGAAAGTATTGCATCAAGATTATAAATTTTCACTTGCTGAATTTGCATTTTCCCCGCAATAGCCCCGTGAATAGTGGCTAGTTCCAAAATGGAACATACCTCTTTTTCGTCTAATTCGCCTGGCTTAAAGATATTGCCCAAATGTTTGGTAATGGCAGGACGTTGAGTGCCGAACAGCAAAGCGATTTGGTCTTGCGTCAGCCAAACAGTTTCATTTTCAACCCGAACCTCTAACTGAATGGCGTTATCGGGCTGATAAAGAATGATTTCGTTTTTATTACTTGCTGCAATGTTTGTTGTCATTTTTTTATTCTCCTTTAATTTAAAATTTATAAAATATGTTTTTTGTCTTTCAATTTCTTTTGTTTCTTATAAAACACCAAATACTTGGCATCTTCATCTTCAAAATATCGGTAATGATTTTTTCCAGATTGTCTTACCGCCTCACAAAACATTTTATATGCCTCTTCTAATGCGCCGGTATCAAATTTATACATTCCAATATTAAATTCAATATCACCGTCAAAAGAATGATTTATATTATTGTCCTCAATCATACGATTAAGCCATTTTTTTGCTAATTCAAAATCTTTTACAATATCTTTAGCCAATAAATACCCATGCTTGGCTGTATTATATGCCTCAGAACAATTTGTTTTTGGTTCAGGATATAAGCCCCATGCTTTATCCATTAATTTTAACATTTCATCAAAATTATTTTCTTCCAATTTTTCTTCCGCTAAATTTTCCAATTCATCGATTTTGTCCTGTAATTTTCCTTCCAATACTTTTGCCATAATATACTCCTGTAATTTAAAATTTATAAAATATGTTTTTGTAAAATTAATCAACTATTTTTCAACAATTCCTCTGCCGACATTTCCATTTTTGTCTGAATCAGGATTTACTTGATTTTAGGATTATCTGGATTGTATTTTGGATTATATACTTTTTTAACCACTACAAATACAATTGCGCCTGCTACAAGAAAAAACAAACCTGCGTACAAATCGAATTTCGTATTTTCTTCTTCTATTGCGCTTGCTAAATCCAAATAACTTGTTGTTCCCTGTGCAACGTAAAAGACCATTACTTTATTATTGGGCAATAATTTAGGTATGTGTTCTATTGCAATAGCCAAACGCAAGGTATCGCCAATCTTTACCGTTTTCTCAAATGCTGTTTGATAGAAAGAATCAACCCAGTCGGCGGGTATCTGAAACTAAGAATCAATAGACTTTTTGATTTTTCCATTGGGATTTTATTTGTTATTTCAATTTATTACAAACAGGGCATTTCCACAGGCGTTTCATAAATTTAAGATTATT
>BNXY01000095.1 GCA_025999935.1 Bacteroidia bacterium
ACATAGAGTAAAGCCATGCCCCAGTTTCCTTTTTTCGCTTCCCGTACAATTCCCACTATAGAACCAACAACCGGAACCAATTCCAAAGTATCCAGCCAACCCCAGCCTTTTTCCTCTTCCTTTGCTCCTTCTTCCTGCATCTTTTGTATGTCTTCCAAAGCATCGGGCGGAAGCGGAATCTGCCCGCTGGTAACAAATTCCATCTTGCCGCCCAAACCGCATTGCATGCACGAGCGGAACAGCAGCGTTTCCATACTCCTTACTGTTACCTTGTAAGTCTTTTGCCATTCGGTCGGAACGGGAAGACACGGCTTCTGCGTAACGGAACAAATGCCGAAACTCGGAATATTGACTATTGGTAATTTATCCATTTTAGTCGTTACCAGACAACTGTTTATTTTGGTTGTCATGTTGTACGTCGGGCGGAAAAAGCCCGGTGCGGCGCCCTTGTCGCACATCATCAATGCATCTTTAACGATATATTCCAGTTCGTGTGCCATCGTTTTTTCAGATTACGTCCGTATCACCGGATTTGATGCGGATGGATGAAGAAGCGTTTATCTTGGTATCAGAGCTTTCTATCTTGGCGTCTTTGGCTGCCTGCAATTTCATGGAAGCCGTTTCACTGCTTGCCGAAAAATCAGTTTTTGCTTTCAAAGAAATAGCTTTTGTTTGTGATTCAACCGAAAAATTATCGGTTTCCGTTTTCAATGACATGGTTTTATGAGCAGTTGCGTCAATTGTTCCTTTGCCGCCGTTTTTCCCGGGCTTGGAATCCAAGACAATGGAATTGGATGTATTTACTTTAAAATCGGAACAGGTAATGCTGACCGTATTAGGCGTACTGATGGAAACATTTCCCTTGCCATCCGCAAAAAATGTTGTTTGACCTTTCGGACTGAAAACCTTGTAACTCCCATCCTTGCTGTTCATTACAACTTCCGTTCCGCTTTTGTCCCGTATGGATTTAATGTGATTCCCTTCGCCCCCACCTTCACTGACCAATTCCGAAAACATGCTCCCCATAACGAAAGGCCGCGAAGGATCGCCAAACTCAAAGCCAAGCATCACCAAATCATCCTTTTCCGGAATATGGACGAATCCGCGATTTTTGGGAACATCGTCGCTCTTGCCCGCATCCGGCGTTTGCACCCGTATCCAGTTGCTTGTCTTGTTCTTCGCTTTTTGCCAGGATGTCTGGACTTTGACTCGACCGCGCTTTCTCTCGTCCTCGTTCGTCTTCACCGTTGCAAGCTGGGGCATGGCGACCGGCAGCCTCGGTTCTGCCATCGGTATTGCTTCGATTCCGTCTATGATTCCTTCAAAACTGTTGCTGTAATGCCCTTCCATATCAATCGTATGCGTTATCTGCGTTACCAGAAACGTATCCACGCTTTTAATCGGGATGTCCATCTTTTCGGGAAGCCTGATTTTGACGGTTTCGCCTATCTTTACCTTGCAGGTCTGTGTCTTACCCCGCATGATAAGCATTTCGCCTACCGCACGGCTTTTTTCCGCTTTTACCAAATCGTTCAAGTCTTTTTTGGTATTGATGTCCGGAATCAAGGGTGCAGTCACATCCGAAGTATAGATGCTTTCCGAACGCCCTTTCGAGACTTGCAAATAACCCCGAACGCCCGGTACATCCGACGGATCGTCTTCGTCAATTTCCTTGTCGTCGTGTTTTAAATATTGATAACGGTTGAATTTTTGCGGAGACAGGTTGGCGCTCAGGTCGAAATGCGTCATTTCCTTGTCGTATTCGAGGGTTGTCCCGCTTCCGAACTTCATGCCGAAACAGGTAGTTTGGCCATCATACATGAGCCATTCGCCGTACTGGTAGCTCAGCCGATTCAAAAAATCCCAGCAATTTTCGTTGTATTGACAGACATAATCCAGTTTCGACCCAAATTTTGGATTGGCGGTTACCGCTGCTCCGTTGCCGGAGTTTTCAACCGCTTCATTTACAATTTGTTGAAGCGGTAAATCCATAAACGAATCCATCGCCGGTTTCCCCGCCAACTTGATGGTCGGACTGGCGCCTGTAATGATAATCGAATTTTGTTGTCCGTGATAACCGGAAAATGAAACATTCGTGATGATTCCGGCGAAAAGGTTCTGTTCTCCGGTCTGCCGGTGTGAAAACACGATGGTGAAACAGATTATAACCATTTGCCTTTGAGCTATTTGAAACAATAGTAAAACGCAGTAAACAAAAGCAGTTCGCTCATTTCTATATCGTTACCCATTTATACTTTCCTTTCGGGTAAAATTATGTTTTTTAGAGGTTTATACGGGAGTTTTTCGTACTTTTGCACCATGTTAAAAGAATACTCCATATCTGACATATTAGCTTTACCTTCACAACATATCCCTTATTATGCCGGAACATTCGAGGGGACGGAAGACCCTGAAATCGAATGGGCACACCGTCATTCTTTCTTTTCGTTAGTCTGGTTTACGGAAGGGACAGGTTTTTATGTGATTGATTTTGAAGAACACGAAATCAAGCCGGATAGAGTATTTTTTGTAAGTCCTAAACAAATCCATAATTGGGATTATTCAGAAAATAGTAAGGGTTATATTCTTACAATTGATAATACGCTCGGAGAGGAACTATGTTTGAATTATACATTTCCATACTTGGATATAAACGGTAAAGCCAAAGATATACTGTCAAAGATTTTTCCTGATTTGATAGAAAACTTTCAGAACCGAAGTGATATAATTATTGATGTCCGATATATTTATCAACTGTGCGAAAGATTTGCCAAACGGAATCAAATTCAATATTATGCAACAAACCCCAGTATTATCGCTTTCAAAAAGTTAGTTTCCGAAAACCACGCCCAACTACATCCAATAGAATGGTATGCCGATAAACTACATCTGTCGGTAGAGGAATTGAATCTCCTTTGCAAAGAATATTCGGGTACTACCGCCAAACAATATCTGTTGGATATTAAATTAACTGAAGCAAAACGCCTTCTGCTGTATAGCGACCATAATGTAAATGAAATCGCTTTCCGATTAGGATTTGAAGACAGTTCCTATTTTTCCCGTATCTTCAAGAAGAAAACCTCACTTACCCCGTCCGACTTTCTTAAAAAGTACCGAAAAACAGAGGGAAAAGTCCTGTAATCCGGTTTCTTTTTCACCCTATCTTTGCGCAAAAGATATAAAAATGAAGCAATCAGTATTAATCATACTGGCTCTATTGCCGGTATTCAATGCGTATTCACAAATGGAAAAGTCAGAACGTTATACTCGCGGATGGAGTAAGTTACAGGAAATCGACGGAGAAGCCGGAGAAAATGTAGTAAATAGTTTGGAAAATATTTCTCCTGATTTAGCCCGTTTTATTATCGAATATTCATTCGGAGATGTTTACAGCTTTAACTCTTTGGATAATAAGACAAAAGAAGTTGCGGCAGTTTCTTCCCTTATTGCACAGGGTGCCATTCCTCAATTAAAAGTTCATCTGAATGGAGCTTTAAACTCTGGATGTTCAATAAATGAAGTCGAAGAAATAATCTTGCAAATGTCTGTCTATGCAGGATTTCCCAAAAGTATAAATGCAATGAATACTTTCAAAGAAGTTCTGCAAGAGCGATTAGAGAAAGGTATTACCGACAAAAAGGGTACAAATCTCTTGATTCGGAATAATCCGGACAGGTATAAAATCGGTGTTGAACAGCTATCACTTCTGAACAAAGAGCAAGAGCAAATATTGAGAGATAGTTATGGAGAAATATCCCCTGAACTTGTCCAATTTACGATAGAGTACGGATATGGAGATATTTTTTCGAGGGAAAATTTAGATAAAAAATATCGTCAGGTTGCTACAATAGCCGCTTTGGCAACATTGGGCAATTCACAACCACAATTGAAATTTCATATTAAAGGCGCTTTAAATATTGGCATAAACAAAGAAGAGATAAAAGAGATAATGCTACTAATGACTGTTTATGCAGGTTTTCCTGCCGCCATAAATGGAACAAATATACTGAAAGAGGTTATAATGGAGGAAAGTAGTCAATAAGTTTAGAGCTATCATTCGGCATAAAACAAGGCCTTGGTCTGATTATTAATATTCACTTTTAATTTTATGCGTATGTTGCCGGTAAATTGTTTGCCTTACAATCAGATTACCAGCACTATTGCGCCGACAGCAATCAATACGCCGCCAATAACGGTTTTTATGTCCATCGTTTCGTTAAGAAAAAGAAATGACAATGCCCCACGCCTTCGCTCTTATTCTCATTGTTTTATCAAAGCAAGCAAAATTTCATTAAAATCATGCGTTTTGTCGCCCAATAATTCAAAAAAATCCTTATCGGCAGTTTCGACTGTTACTACTGCTTTTTTTATTATCTCTTTCCCTTTTTCCGTAATGTCGATTTTCTTGGCTCTTGTATCGGTCGAATGTTCCTTTCGCCGAATTAACCCTTTCTGCTGCAATGTTCTTAACACAGTAGAAGTTGTCATTGGGTCTATCTTGGAATTTGACGACAAAACAATTTGTGTAACTTCTTGCCCGTGTAATGTCAACCAATGAAGACAAGTTAATAAAACATACTGAGAATGGGTCAAGTCATATTGTTTCAATGAGTCTCTAATTTTGCGTTGCCACAAAGAGGTAACTTGCCACAATAAAAAGCCCGAACTGTCTTCCGCGTTTTCTACGCTGAAAGTATTATCAATAGATTCCATTTTAAAGAATGATTTTTTGCGCCGCCTTTATTTGCTCTGTCATATCCACAGGCAGGTCATCCACTATTTTTTGCGCCACAAGTTTGCGCCACAAAAAGCCTAAAATTCCAACGACCGTCATCGTTGTTGTAACTTTTAGTCCATCAGGTGTTTCCTCAAAAGTATGTTTGCCATACATTTTTGCCAAAGGAAAAGTAGTTAAATCTGTAAATTCTTGATTTTCGACAGTTTTATAAATTTTCATTTTTATTTTCGGACCGCCTTTCGGCTGAAAATAATAAACATTGCCCGCCTCAAATTTACCTTCTAAACTTGTAAATTCAATAGTTTTGTCCCAAGTAGCCCAACTGTTTACGTCCGACCACAGTTTCCACATTTGTTCTTTTGTAACCTCTTTGGTTACGATTGAATGAGATTTTGTCCACATAATAATTCATTTTTTAAATTAATAAATAAGATATTTCAGGCTGCAAAGATAATAAAAAATAATATATGAACTTATAATAAGTCAACTTATTTTAAAAAATATTTTGCAAAGACACGTATAAATATATCATATTGTCCCCCCCCTCCGACTTTTTCTATCCGCACCATAATGGTAATTTCCAATTATAGACGATATGAAAAATAGCGATTATCGTAAATTTGTCTGCTCCCGGATACTTGTACAAAATAAACGAAGTGTTATCATGCCTGCCGGTTCCGGATCGTCGTACAGAAAACTCTCTACGGACATATCTTCGTCAATTTCTTCCCATCGGATACCTATTTCATCGTATTCGTAATTTGTCCGCTGTTCATCAGTAGCGTGCAACAAACGGGGATACTATAGCAACGACTGCCACAGTTCTCTTCCATCATCGGTACGGATAAAAATCTTTTTATCTGCAAACCACAGTTTTTGTATTTTCATATCCTTTATTATTTATTTATCTCTGTTGTCAAAATTCA
>BNXY01000096.1 GCA_025999935.1 Bacteroidia bacterium
TCCAAAAGGCATCTGACATTCAGAAAATGAACCGGCTCGCCGCCCAATATGGGGAATTGCTTGGTCACGTTCCCGTCCGGAGCGATACTTACCAAACCTGCATTACCAATATTGCCGATTAATATATTATTTGCGCTGTCTCTGAGTATGGCGTAAATGGAATTTTCTTCCTCCAAGCTATAAATCAGAGAGAATTTTTTGCTTTGTAAATCAAACCGGTAAAGCGTTCCGACATTGGTTCCGCAAAGAATACTGTTTCCATCGATGTACAGTGATTTAAGGATATTTTGTCCATAATTTTCTTTGGTTAGTTTATGTTGTTTGAAAGTTTTCTTTTGAATATCGAATGCCAACAATCCACCCCCTTCCGTGGCGATGTAGATGGTCTGTTCTATCTGCACCATTGGCCCGATGATTCCCAGCAGCGACCCGCTTTCCAAGCTGGGATTGTAGTATTCAAACTCCCGTTCATAAGGATTAAAATAGTCAATTCCTCCGGCGTAGCTGCCCACCCAAAGTGTCTGATTGCGGTCGAAAAGAATGGAGAAGATCGAAAAATGGGACAAATCACCCATCCTCGAATCATAGCTTTTGTATTGGATGATCTCTTGGGTAGCGGGTTTAATCACGTTTAAACCATTGAATGTTCCAATTAAGATTTCGCCTTTCGGAGATTCTTTGATACAGCGGATATAGTTGTTTGTTAATCCGTTGGATTCATTGTATTCCACAAAATCCGTTTCGCCGTTTTTCCGCAGCTTCAGACCGTCTCCATTGGTTCCAATCCAGAGATTATTGTGAGAATCGATGAAAATATCCCGAATATCATTGGCATTTATCTTGTTGTGTTTGTTCGGGTTTGTTTTGGAAAGAATATAGTTGTTATTTTCCGGATTCAAGGTAATTAAACCCAATAATTTTGTTCCGACCAAGAGTGTTTTTTCATCCACGAGGTAAATCGAATTAATGGGATTATTCGTAAATAAACCATCGGGATTAAAGATTTGAAAATCATCTGTTTCCGGATTATAACGGACTAATCCGTTATAGGTGCCTACCCACAAATGCTTGTTTTTGTCAAACCATACAGCCGAAATATTGTTGTTTGGGATAGAATGGGCCTGTTCCGGATTATGCAGATAGCGCGTAAACCGATTGGTGGAAAGGTCTAACTTATTGAGTCCGTTGTTTGTACCCACCCAAAGATTGTTTTCACTATCTTCGGTAATACATAAAATATGGTTATCGCTGATGCCCGATTCGGTCAGAAAAACCTGAAAGCCGTATCCGTTAAATTTATTCAAGCCATAGCGCGTACCAAACCAGATATAACCCTGACTATCCTGATGAGAGCACAATACGGAAGTCTGCGACAATCCGTCTTTTAACGACAAATTGGAAAAATAATAGGATTCATCGCCCAGCAGCGAGAAGCTAATAAACAGAAACAAGATAATCAGACAATTCCGCATCGTGAAAAAAGTTCTATTTGTTTGCAAATGTAGTGTTTTGCAAGAAGATTCGCAAATAAAACTTGCTTTTACTTTATAAAGCATAGGAGTTACACTTATCTTGTAAGCGCCGACAGATGTCATTGACATTTATCATACCCGTTTCCAAATGGAATTTGGTTTTCGCGATGCCAAACAATTCGCCGGACTGGAACATTCGCAGGCAAGGTCTGTAAATAAAAATGAAAAAATAAATTCATTTTATTTGTTTTAATTTTGAAATTTGAATACTTTTGTGTTTTAATAACAAATGATGATGAAAAAAATTATTTTATTGCTGATTATAAGTATCTTATCTTTTTCTTCCTTTGCTCAAACCGCTCCCAAACGGGAATTTCGGGGCGCTTGGATTCATGTTATTGGTCAAAGCCAATATAAAAATATGAATCCCGGCGAGATGAAGCAATATTTTGTCAATATGCTCGACCGGTTACAGTCTTATAACATCAACGCGATTGTATTTCAGGTGCGACCCGCTGCCGATGCTTTTTATTATTCCGAAATAGAACCTTGGAGCCGGTATCTGACCGGTGTGCAGGGCCAAGCTCCGGTTGGCAATTTCGACCCCATGGCGTTTGTCTTGGAAGAAGCGCACAAACGGAACATGGAATTTCATGCATGGCTGAATCCGTATCGGGTAACGGCTTCGGAAAGTGATGTTTTAAGCGGCACACACCTGTATTACCAGCATCCGGAACGCTTTATCAAATATGGCAAACAGATTTTTTTCGACCCGGGTTTGCCCGAAAACCGGGATTTTATCTGTAAAGTAGTAAAAGATATTGTGCGCCGTTACGATGTGGACGCCATTCACATGGACGACTATTTCTATCCTTATCCCATTGCCGGAGAACTGTTTCACGATGAGGCGAGTTTCAATAAATACGCTTCTGCACAAGGATTTCGTTCGAGCCAAACCGGCGATTGGCGACGAAACAATGTGAATCTGCTGATTGAGCAGATTAAGCAGTCCATTTTGGTAACGAAACCCTGGGTACGATTCGGTGTCAGTCCGTTTGGTATTTACCGCAACAAAAAAAATACGCCGGACGGTTCGGGTAGCGATACCAACGGTTTGCAGAATTACGACGACTTGTATGCCGACATCCTCTTTTGGGCTAAAAAAGGCTGGATAGATTATTGCGTTCCGCAAATTTATTGGGAAATCGGGCATAAATCGGCCGATTATGAAACTTTAATCCATTGGTGGAGTAAAAATAAATTCAACCGGCCGCTTTACATCGGACAAGATGTGGCGCGAAGCATGAAAACGCCCGATTTGAAACACCCTGAAAAAAACCAGTTACCCCGTAAAATGCAATTGGTTCGAACACTTCGCGAAGTGGATGGAAACGTTTGGTGGCCGGCTTACGAATTAATCAAAAATAATACCGGTGTGGCCGACAGCTTGCAAAACAATTATCAGGCTTATCCGGCGCTGATTCCCGCTTACACCCATCTGCACAAGAAGGCGCCCAAAGATGTCAAATCCCTAAAAGCCGAGTGGACACCCTCCGGCTATTTGCTGCATTGGCAACGGAATGGCGACCCGCAAAATCCGGAAAAGGCGCAATATTATGTTATTTATCGTTTCAAAGACAAAGAGAAAACCAATTTGGACGACCCATCCAAAATCATTCTGATTACAAAGGAAACCGCGTATCTCCTGCCTTATGACAAAGGGAAAGATAAATACAAATACGTAGTCACTTCGGTTGATCGCTTTCACAATGAAACGAAAAAAGGTAAATCGAAGAAGGTAAAATTATAGTCGGATCAAAACATTTTTTCAATAACATAGTCGAACAAGGATGTATTTTCCCTAAATATTTTTGCTTTAACAAATATGTTCTTTTTTTCACGCAACCTGCGGCACAATTATTTCATCCGAATCCGCCATTCCTGCGGATACAGATTATTGGCCCGTGTTCCGATATTTTTGATAAATCCCAAAGGATGATTTTGGTATTTGACTAAAATATATCCTTTCGGAAGATTGGACGGAATATTTTGCAGGGCTTCTTTCCGTAAATAATTCAAAGCCGTTTCTTTGTCCAACTCCCAATCAGGGAAAGCATTTTCGGACAATACATTCGACATAGCCAAAGCATGTGCCGGAACCAAGTCTCTGCCTTTCATTTCACCTAAAGCAACGCCGGCGGATACTATTTTCAAGGCATTTTTCAACAATTGATAATCTTTATAATGGATGGATGGAATGGCAAAAAAAGCGTTATTTTCCGAAAGGTAAGTGAAATCGACGGGAGAAGAAAGCCATGTTTTTAATTCCTGCGGCAGTGTCAAGCCCTCATTGCGACCATCCCGCTTTTTTTCATTTCGTGTTAATTTTGTTAAATTCGTTGCTGAATTGACGATTTTTCTAATTCCTGCCATAAAAAAACCTTCGCCTTTGGTCTTGTGCGGCATAAAGCGATGCGGTTCTTCTAATTTTTCCGCGCCCAATTCCCGACAAATCCAGTCGATATTCTCTTCATTTTCTTCCTTGTTGTAAGTACAAGTACTGTAAATCAAAATGCCGCTCGGCTTCAATACCGGCCATATATCCGCCACAATTCGGCGTTGGCGTTCAGCGCAAAGCCGGACATGATTGACCGACCATTCCGAAACGGCAGCTGGGTCTTTCCGGAACATGCCTTCGCCGGAACAGGGTACATCCGAAACAATCACATCGAAAAATCCGGTTAGCCGGCCGATGTCCGAAGGATCGTTGTTTGTAACAAAAGTGTTGGGATTGCCCCATTTAATCAGATTTTCAGCTAAAATATGGGCGCGGGAACGAATCACTTCATTGGCAACCAACAGACTTCCTTCCGGCAAGACAGAAGACAGTTGCGTGGATTTTCCTCCGGGCGCGGCGCACAAATCCAAAACTTTGACCGGTTCGTGGATGTATTTTTGAATGAAATATTCCAAAAACATGGAAGAGGCTTCCTGAACGTAATAGCAACCGGCATGGAAAAGCGGGTCAAGGGTAAAGGAAGGACGGACATTTAAATAATAAGCATTGGATGCCCATAGTACCGGTTGAGTGTCTCGAATTCGTCCAACATGATGTTCGCCGTCCGTTTTCCATGGATTCAAACGGATGCTTGTTGGGCTTTCTTCGTTCAACGCCTGTTCAAATTCCGGCCATTCGTCACCGATAATCGCTTTTGTTCGAGAAATAAATGCTTCAGGTAATTGCATGTTTTTTTTATTTTACACAAATATTTGCACAAATATATGTATTTTTGTGGAAAATACACCATCATGTCAGCAAGTCTTTTTTTAATTCCGGTTACTTTGGGCGAAACAGCTATTCCGAAAGTGCTTCCGCCCTATAATAAAGCGGTTATTTTATCGCTCGGGCATTTCATCGTCGAAAATGAGCGGACGGCTCGCCGTTTTCTGAAACAAACAGAGCCGGACATCGACATTGATGTTTTGACTTTTTATACTTTGAACAAACATACCTCGAAAGAGGAATTGTCGGGCTTTCTAAAACCTATTGCAGACGGTCATTCCGTGGGAATTATCTCCGAGGCGGGCTGCCCTGCTATTGCCGATCCCGGCGCGGATATTGTAGCCATCGCACAACAAAAAAACATTCGGGTAATCCCCTTGGTTGGCCCTTCTTCTATTTTATTGGCGTTGATGGCTTCGGGGTTCAACGGACAAAGTTTTGCTTTTCAAGGTTATTTACCTATCGACAACGACCAAAGAATCAAGACTTTGAAAAACTTGGAACTGCGTGTTTATTCGGAAAATCAAACCCAATTGTTTATCGAAACGCCTTATCGCAACGGTAAATTGGTCGAAGACATTCTGAAAACTTGTAAACCGGCAACCAAACTCTGCATCGCCGCCGATATTACGCTGGAAAGTGAATTTATAAAAACCAAAAGCATCATGGAGTGGAAAAAACAGATTCCGGAACTTTCAAAACGTCCCTGCATTTTTGCCTTGTATAAATGATTATAAGGCAATTCAAAAGTTTATGGACAATTGCCTGTCTTTCGGTAAAAGCGTGAAACTCATTCGGTGATAGGGTGTTGTTCCGTATTCTTCGATGCCTTTCCGGTGTTTTTTAGTGGGGTAGCCTTTATTGTTTTTCC
>BNXY01000097.1 GCA_025999935.1 Bacteroidia bacterium
AGAAAAAGGAAAGATTACGAATAGCGATTATCAGGAAATAAATAATATATCCGAAAGAACAGCTTCTCGTGATTTGGAAGAATTATTTCAAAAGGGTATATTTGAACGAATTGGGGAAAGTAAATCAACCTATTATAAAATAAAGAATGGCGGATAAATGGCGGATATGGCGGATAAATGGCGGATAAATATTTAATTTTTAGCAATGTTGGAGTTGGTGCAGGCAGTTATTATGAAATTATAAAATAATATATTGGGCAATTATTGGGCAATTAAAAACGCCACTTGATTTGCGGTAAATTGAAAGGTATAAAATAAAGAGCGACAGATAATGGCGGATAAAATCAAAATAGAAAAAACATGGGATTAAGCATTCATTACAGCGGTTGCTTGCGTAAAGCAGAATCTTTACTTTTTTTGTATGCCTGAAACAGACCTCCATAAACGAATAGAAGAACTTGAAACGGAAAATCATATCCTCCGTACCGAAAACAAACGATTACGGGAGGCTTTGGGTTTACCTACGGAAGAAGAAGTTCAAAAACAAGAGGTTATTACTGTTGAAAAAGAAAATACCACACCGGAAATTGTTTCGGCCACAAACAAATACAGTCCTTCCGATAAAAAGATAAATCTGTTCATGTCGCTGTTTTGCGGGCGAACTGATGTTTATGCCAAACGCTGTTACAGCAAGAATTTTAATAGCAGTTATTATATTCTGGCTTGCAAAAACGAGTGGGCAAGAGGTGTTTGCGAACGTCCGAAAGTGAAATGTAAAAACTGTTCCAAACGGGAGTTATTGCCTTTAACGGAAGATATTATCAACAGTCATTTGCGTAACAAGGATGAAAATGGAAATGGTATTGTCGGTATCTATCCGCTTTTGCCGGATGATAGTTGTCTGTTTCTCGCCGTTGATTTTGATGAGGAAGAATGGCAAAAGGATATTTCCGCTTTTCGATTGGTTTGTAAGGAATTGAATATTCCGGTAGCCATTGAGCGTTCCCGTTCCGGCAACGGCGCTCATGCTTGGTTTTTTTTCGATGAACCGGTACCGGCAATATCGGCGCGAAAGTTGGGTAATGCGCTTTTAACGAAAGCAATGTCTGTTAGGCACGAGATAAAATTTACTTCCTACGACCGGATGTTTCCCAATCAGGACTTTATGCCCAAAGGTGGTTTTGGCAATTTGATTGCATTGCCCTTGCAAGGCGGGGCGAGAAAAAATGGGAACAGTGAATTTATTGATGAAGATTTTCAAAGTTATCCCGACCAATGGGCGTATTTGGCTTCAATAAAGAAAATTACGATTGATGAATTTAAAAAGTATTCCGAAGAACTTTGCGATGGTAACGGCTTGGGGGAATTAGGCGCTACGGAAACCGATGAAGAAGATACTCCAAAACCTTGGGAGAGCAAAAAGCAGGAAGTCAAACTTGAAAACAAGGATTTTCCCGATAAACTTATTATCGTTGATGCGAACAGGTTGTACATTCTGAAGAAAGATATTAGCCAAAGGGCGCTCAATCGAATCAAGCGGCTTGCCGCCTTTTCAAATCCACAGTTTTACAAAACACAAAAGATGCGGATGTCCACATACGATATTCCAAGAATCATTTATTCATTGGATGAAACGGCTGAGTATATGGGTATTCCGCGTGGATGCAAGTTCTCAGTTATTGACTTGCTCGAAAATGCTCATGTTAATTATCTGTTTGACGACAAACGAAATCAGGGAAAAGCCATAAATGTCAGTTTTACAGGTACGCTTCGAGAAGAACAGCAATCTGCCGCCAACGTTTTACTCGAATACGAAACAGGCGTACTTTCTGTTCCGACCGCTTTCGGAAAGACGGTTATCGGTGCATCAATTATTGCCGAAAGAAAATGCAATACGTTAATATTAGTCCATTTACAAACTCTGTTTGACCAATGGAAAAAATCGTTGGAACAATTTCTTCAAATAGATGAAGTTTTACCGGAAACAGAAAAAAAGCGTGGGCGTAAAAAGGTTCGCTCCATTGTTGGTCAAATCGGTTCGGGAAAAAACACGGCATCCGGTATTATAGATATTGCGCTTATACAAAGCCTAATCCATGATAATGAAATAGATGAGATAGTAAAAAATTACGGCATGGTCATTGTGGACGAATGTCATCATGCCTCTTCCATCAATTACGAAAAGGTGCTTGGCACGGTCAATGCCCGATATGTGTATGGCTTAACGGCAACTCCGATTATCCTTACCCAACGGACTGAACATGTGATACGATTGGCCGGTATGTTGACAAAGCAAACGGCTGACAGGCTATTCGCAAATAGGCTATAAAGCATTGGCAGCTAACCAACCCGATAAAATCAATCTGATTTACGATGCCGACAGTTTTGTTCCTGTAATAAACAATGATTTTATCGAAGCTAAAAAAGAGATATTGATTGTCAGTCCGTTTCTACGGCGAAAACGAATTGATATAGTTTTTGAATGGCTGAAAGAGCCGTTACAAAAAGGCATATCAATTACCATAATAACCCGTCCACCGGAATCTTACAAAGAACAAGACCGAATAAAAGAATGTATTGAATACCTGAAATCAGTTGTTACGGTTGTTCAAAAGTCCAATATTCATCAAAAATATATCATCATTGACAACTGTCTGGTTTGGTATGGAAGTATCAATCTGCTTAATTCCGGCAATTCAGAAGAAGGTATTATGCGTTTGGAATCAAGAGAATTGGCGGCGGAGTTGGAAGCCATGATGAAATAAAATTGTAAAAACACTGAATTTTTGGGATTTGTTAAGATATTGACTGATTGACGGTTAAGATGGTGATTCATCTTCCATCCATACCGCAAAAACGCTTGGTAATCAATAAAATTACCAAGCGTTTCTGTTGTTCCTACCTGCAAAAATCATTCACACAGACATTCGCCAATTATCTCGACCGTTTCTTTTTTATATGCACAACGATTGTAGTCTTCGCCGCGACACATCCAACAACTGCACGGTGTCCGCACAGACTTATACCGTGGACACCAATTTGCCTTGTACAAATCAATCCATCGAGGATTTTTTATCCGTTCCCCATTGATAATAAATTCATTGCTATAACTACCGTATGCAGCGTGCAGTTTCATTTTAGCCGCATAAATCCGGTTTCTTTGTTCAATTCTCCAATGTTTGTTTCTTTTTTCCATCATCACGTTCAATTAATGTTATTATGAACGTGTTTGAAAAAAATTGTAATTGATTGTTGAGAATTGTATTCATCGTGTTGATATTTATTGTTTTATTGGATGTAAAGATAATTCTTTTTCCTCTTGTAAACAAAAGTATGCTCTATTTTTACGGAAAAGAATGAAAATTGAATGAAAATCAATACCTTTGCATAGCGCGTAAAAAAATAGATTATGAGCCTGTTCCAACATACCGTTCTAAAAAAGCAAATTGCCGCATCTTCCAACAAAATCGGGGAGGCATACAAATTATATGCGTCTTACTTTCTGAATCCTGAAGTTCAGGAAAACATCCGCAACAGCAAGGAGGAACAGTTTCAGGAGGGTTTCCTGCGGGAACTTTTTGTGAAAATTCTCGGTTATACCCTCAATCCCGAACCGAATTACAACCTGATTACCGAGAAGAAAAATGAAACCAACTCCAAGAAAGCGGACGGAGCAATACTCATCAACAACGAAGTGAAGGCGGTTATCGAACTGAAAGATCACAAAACCACCGACCTGAAACAAGTGGAATCGCAGGCTTTCGGCTATAAGAACAATAATCGCAAAACGACATACGTCATTATTTCCAATTTTGAAAAATTACGGTTTTATATCGAAAATACAATTGATTTCGAAGAATTTAATCTGTTCAATTTAAAAGAAGAAGATTTTGCCGTTTTATGGATTTGTCTGGCTTATGAGAACATTGCCAAAGATTTGCCCAAGCAGTTGAAAAGCGAATCAACCAATAGCGAAGACCAGATAACCAAACAACTGTATAAAGATTACTCCACATTCAAGCGCGAACTTTATGCAGATATTCTTGCCCATAACAAGGGGATTAATCCCCTTGCTTTGTTCAAAAAAACGCAGAAACTGTTAGACCGCCTGCTTTTCATTTTTTTTGCGGAAGACTGTAACCTGCTGCCGCCCAATTCCATGTCGGAAATCATTACCCAATGGGAAAACCTGAAAGATATGGATGAATATAAACCCTTGTATGAGCGCATTAAAAAGTATTTCGGATATATGAATATGGGGTTTAAGGGGAAAAAATACGATGTTTTCGCGTATAACGGCGGATTATTCAAACCCGATGAAATACTCGACAGCATAGTTATTTCCGATGACGTACTTCGTAAACATTCGCTGAAATTATGCCAATATGATTTCGCCAGCGAGGTGGATGTCAATATTTTGGGACATATTTTTGAGAACAGTTTATCTGAAATAGAAGAGATTGCCACAGACATAGCAAGGGGTTTAAACCCCTTGTCAAATACAAATGCCGTTTCCAAACGCAAGAAAGACGGTGTTTTCTACACGCCGCGATATATCACAACGTATATTGTGGAAAATACGCTCGGCAAATTGTGCGCCAACAAAAAAATAGAACTTGCTATTGACGAATCGGAATATTTCGCCGACAAAAAACGCCCGAAAGCCGAAACAAAAAAATTAGCAGACAAATTAACCGTATATCGCGATTGGCTGCTTGCACTGACCATTTGCGACCCCGCTTGCGGTAGCGGCGCATTTCTCAATGCTGCTCTTGATTTCCTGATGAGCGAACATCGCTTGCTTGACGAACTGACAGCCAAGCTGTTCGGCAGTGCGATTGTGTTTCCCGACATTGAGAACACCATTTTGGAAAATAATCTATATGGAGTAGATATAAATGAAGAAAGTGTAGAAATTGCCAAACTCGCCTTGTGGCTGCGTACCGCCAAGCCGCAACGCAAACTTAATTCACTGAACAACAATATTAAATGCGGTAATTCGTTGATAAGTCCATGCCCATCATCGCAAGGGGATAAATCCCCTTGTCAAATAGAGAAAGCATTCGACTGGCAAAAAGAATTTCCACAGGTATTTAAAGAAAAAGATAAAATAGCATTCCACGTTACTACTGCAATACATGACAGCCGCACTTCTCAAAGAATGATTGATTACAAAGTACGCGAAAAACGATATAACAAGGGGATTAATCCCCTTATTAGCAGTCCCATTCCGTTAGATGATGAAGATGAACTGATTATTACAAAAACCATTGCAGAAATAGTAAAAGACGACAATTTGAATGTATTGGCGTACAATATTTGCAGAGACCATTTGCATATATTATTAGTGTGTGAAGCAGAGAAATTAGATAAAATTGTAGGAAAAATAAAGGGAAGAACTGCACGCGCCTGCAACAGTAACAAGGGGATTCATCCCCTTGTCAAAGAGGGAGAAGAAAGAAGCGTACCGCTATGGACACAAAAATTCGGCTACAAAGAAATAACCAACCATGAACAGTTATACAACACGATAGAATACATTGAAAATAATCGGATAAAACACGAATTGCCG
>BNXY01000098.1 GCA_025999935.1 Bacteroidia bacterium
GATTTACTTATACGCCGGTCAACGGTAACAGTTTCGATGTAACGGGCAGCGGTTTGTTCTCGACCGAAACAGCCGATATGAAAGCGATTAAGCAGGCATACAGCACCTATTTAGGTGGGAATCTCGATGGCAATACGCTCTATCTGTTTATTATAGAGAAAGTAACAGGAGCCGATGGTGTTGCAGGCGATATGCCTCGCGGCAAACGGTTTGGTTATTTGTTTCCGGGCGCAGACACCCGTACCATTGCTCACGAAATCGGGCATGGCGCCTTTAATCTGGAGCATCCGTTCGACCGTCCGTTACGCGGAGAGTTTGAAAAAGGACAGCTTGCACACTGCCTGATGGATTACACATCCGGTACGGAATTTTGTAAGTTGGAATGGGATGCGATTAATGCGCCGGGATTGGTGATTGGGGTGTTGGAAACGGATGATGGAGGGATGGACATTATAGAAAATAATCCGAAAGCAATAGTTCGAATTATAAAAACCATTCAATGCGCCAAATCCAAAAATGAAAAACAAACAGTCTTGTATTTTCCATCAAGTGGCATTGAGGTAAAAATAAAAGACCTTGTTTCTACTTTGAATTTAGCAGGATCTGATTGTAGTGGCGAAAAAATCAAGTTTTATCTTTCCAACAGTGACTATTCAAACTTGAGTGGCGATTATATACAGGATTTGTTTAATATCTCGACAATAAAATTCGATGATAACAACAAACAAGTTGTGATACAGGGAGATAAAATCACTTGCTTTGTTTCGCCGTTAGATAAATTCAGCAGCAAGGTTGATTGTATATACAGTTTTATCAAGTCCCTTTTTACCGTTTCGTTCAAGAACGAAAACTACAATGTTGGAACGCCCACATTGGAAGATTTGCAATATGCTTCGCCGTGTGAATTTGAAACATTAAAGATAGAAGACAGGAAAAAGCTATTACAAGAAGCCTCGAAGGCTGAAAACTGGTATAATTCTTCCATAAAAGATTCGCGACAGAAGATTGCGATACAGTTGATCGCTACAACTTTTCAATCCGACAGAAAGAATTTATTGTTATACTTACATCAAAACTCACAATTATTAAAAAACCTGTATGAAAAAGTTGATGACTATCGCAGTGAGTTTATAACTTCTTTATACAATTTATTTGCTGACGGGAAATCTGCTTTAACAGATATAAAGACCATCTCTTATGCGTGTCCGCCGGGAATAACAGAACAGCGTTCGTCTGATGTTTCGGAGTATTTCTGGGGTTGGTTATATACACCTAAATTAGAAGTGATATGTTTTTTTACCACACAAAATACAATATCCGTAAGTTCCAAGCAGTATCGAGGTATGAGCATCTCTTTAGAATCCTTATGGAAAGAGGGGAGCAAACAATTTGAAGGAAGACCCTTCGATGTCATTAAATTAATAAGTTATGATAATGCAACAACCTCTTCTACAGAGATTCCGATAATTGTTTACATGGCAGCATCAGATAAAAGCCTCAAAGATGCTGTCAAAAAGGATTTCGGAGCATTAGGAAAACAGACATTAGATATAGCTCTTTTAGAATTGGGAATAAAAAACTTGGCAGGAGCATCATCAATACTAAAGCAGGAAGTTACAGCACAGAATGTAGCACGATTGATATTAGGTACAGCAGACTTAACGACAATAGGATTAGGGTCTGTCTGTAGTAATTCCAATTCGGAATTTTGTAAAGCCTATAGAGAGTACGAGTTGCTCATTAATGCGGGATTATTGAGTGCCAACATTCTTAACGAGCTGCCATCGTTATACAATAGTTTAAAGAAAGGGCTGGATGAACCAAATCTTACAACTCAACAGAAGAATAAGTTGAGAGAAATATTTGAGGAAAGTGGAGTTCAGGGTGGAACCTTTACTCAACAACAAATTGATGATTATGTTAGATTTGCAACAAAGCAAAATGATAAAACTAAGGTAATGCTCGGGGAATATATTGAAGATGGCGCAAATTCATATCATATAAGGGCACAAAAAGAAGGATATACTTATTTTAGTATGGGAGATAAATGGAATGAGGCGATAGATATAGTGGATAATGGGATTGAAGAACATTTGAAGCAAGAAATGTGGAGAATTAATAAACAGTTTATTTATGAACAAAAGGCATTGAATAAAGAGTTTTATTTTTCACAAGAACCTTGGAAATTTCCAACGGGAAAATATAGGTCTCAAGAAGCTGAATATCTCATTGATTTAGGAGCTAAAGATATTGTAAAAATAAATGAAAACACATGGAAAGTGATATGGCAATGACATGGGAAGAACGAACAAATGAAACTGTAAAATTATTTTTCAGAGAAAATATTCCATCTTTTTCTTTAACAAAAGAATGGATGCATGCTCCATTTTGGCATATAGAGGTTGAAAAAGACAATGTGAAAATCGAAATAGATGGAGATATTGCATTTTGTATATATATATATATATATGGGTCAAAATATTCACTTTGGCAATATGATAGAAGTGTAAATGATAAGTTGGATACTTCAAAGGAAAATATAATTTATCAATTAAATGTATTAAAACGATTTCTTAATGAAGTTGGTTATTAAAGAGTTAAATTTATTATAGTCGCCGTTATAATGTACAATCTTATTTTTTGTCATGCACAAGAGGAAAAGAAGGTGACAGACAAAGGGTTTAAAACGCTTTTAGATAGGTTTAAATGTGAATTTTAAATAATGAAAAGACATCTTCTATCATTTGCAATTCTATTACTTCCAGTGCTACTGTTTTCCCAACAGCATATTGTGGGAGGAGTATACGCGTTTAATGAACTGTGTGCTTCTTTCATACTTCTTGATAAAAATCACATAAGAATTTTTTATTACAAAAACAATTACTTAAGAAAAGAAGATGGATTTTTATCTACTGTATATTATGTAAATTATGAAATAACAGGTGATGGACAATTTATTGAAAAAGACAAATCAGATATTACATATTTAAAAAAATCTGCTATTCAATATTCTACCTATGAAAAAAAAATGGAAGACGATCTTATGAATGAGTATTAGAAAGAATCAAGGTAAAATATATAATTTAAAAAAGAATAAATGATGAAAATGATTAGATTTGTTTTAGTAGCTGCCATGATATGCAACATCACTTCTTGTCATGCACAGGGAGAAAAAAAAGTGACGGATAAAGTATTTCAAGAGCTTTTAGATAAGTTTAGAAGAGTATCCCCTCCGCTAAACTATAGAAAAATAACACAGCGAATTCCATCGATGACCAAAGAGGAAGCTATTCAGTTTTTACATAAAACAGAAGACGAGTTATATTCCATAGAAATAGATTATGGATATGATACGGATGAAAAATCTTATTACAAGGAAGAACATACTGCCGGTTGTGATTTTAAATATTTATTGAACGATAGCATCTTTATTCTTTGCACTAGAGAGGCTATTGATAACAATAGTAAAACATTAGTTCTATTAAATTCATTTTCTTTGCAAGGACAAAGAATAGATAAATGTACCGTAGGAGAACAATTTACTTATGAATCAGATTGGGTAAGTTTTGTTTTGCTTGATAAAAAACACATTAGAGTATTTTATTACGAAGATAATGATACACGAGAAAAAGAGGGTTATCATTCTACTGTATATTATGTAAATTATAAAATCACAGATGACGGAAAATTTATAGAAAAAGACAAATCGGGGATTACATACTTGAAATCAGGTGTTGTTCGATATCGTCAATATGGCTCGTATAACCCCAAATCAGACGATCCTATGAATGAATATGATTTTTAATGAATATGAAAAAAATATGATTATGTATAGACGAATGAAGTTATTTATAGTACTTATTTGTTGCGAATTTATGTTGAGTTGTGGAAATAAAAGGACTCCAGAAACGGTTATTGCATCTCCAGAAACAAAAGTTGATGAAAAAAATTTATCAAAGTATGAATTTGAATCATATCAAGAAATAAAGCATGAATTTGAAAAAAATCATTTTTGTGTATTGAAATGGAATAGTCTCATATCCAATTTTAAAGATTTTCACGACACATCAGTATGGTTAGATAGTGTACTACTCATTGAAAAACAGATGAATAAGAAAATAGAAAATTTGACTCAACAACGAGATTCTTTGTCAAAAATTTCTGTTTTTGCTTATTTCAACAGTATAAATTTGCCCAAACTTGATTCTATTACATATAAAAATTGGGAACCGGTAGACCATGATTATCAATTTGATTTTACAAGTTTTGATGAAAAAATTATTCCAAAAAAAGGTGAGTGGGATTGGTATTTAAGCAAACAATATCAAAATGATTTTGTTTGCATTTCTGTTTGTCATTATATTGATTGTGAATCATATATTTCTTTTTATATTATTGATAACACATTTAAAGCCATTGATGAATTGAGTATCATGAATTTAGGCGGTTGTGAACCGGATTTAGGTGATATTGATTTTAAATATCAAGATTTTATCATCAATTATGATGGAGGGTACTACAATTACCGTTCGGTACTATTTGAAAATGATTCAATCTTTACTGTAATATCCGAAGATGATCATTATTTTTTAGAAAATATAAAAACAAAAAAAATTACAGAAGAAGTTGGAACAAAAACGAATAAAAAATACAAATTAAACTCTTCTGGCAAGTTTGAATTAATAGAAGACGAAAGTTTTGAAAAAGAGTATGTGAAACCATTCTGGGATTATGTCTATAAAAATGTGTGATTCTAAATAATGATAATAAACAAAAAGATAAAAAATACGCTACGAGGAACAGAGTGAATTTATGTAAATTATATTTATCTTTGTAGTAACACATCAACTTTAATAAAAAAACATTATATTTGTAAATAGAAAGCGTAAGTTTTTTAGAATATACGATCTTTGACATTTTTCCAATGCATAAAAATAGAAAAAGAACTGCGAATATTTTTTAAGATATTCGTAATCTTTATATAAAACTAACTGTGAAAGGGAGATAATATCGTGGTCTCCCTTTTGCAGTAAGTTTATTATTTTAACCAATCCGGAAAGAGACTTATTGTACTTTATGCAATAAATACCTGACTTTCGACTACAGATTCTTCGAACCGGACGAATTGACAGCCGTGCCGAACAATCTACGATATTACCTGCGCTCAATGATACGGTCGTTATCGTCAATATCAGCTATCCCGAACCGGATAATATCGAGTGGCTTATTTCTCCGGATGACCCCATTGAAGTGGTAGAAACCACACCGTATTTCGCTATGGTAATCTTCAAGCGATTGGGCGATTATGAGGTGGGCATGCGCACGCATGTAGCGGATTGCTTTCAGGATATAGTGAAAACCATTCATGTTTCCGAATCGGGCGAAGAACCCGGCGGGGATATTGAGGCTTCGGACATCAAGAAATTTATTGTCTATCCCAATCCCAATTCGGGAGAATTTAATGTAGATGTGGAACTGGAAAAGCCCGGTTCCATCCGCTTGCGGCTGATCAGTCTGGCGCGGG
>BNXY01000099.1 GCA_025999935.1 Bacteroidia bacterium
AAGTGAATGCGGTTATCAGCGGCTTGGCTTTGAATGGCGTATCGGCAACGGTAGCCGGCGGCACATTTACTCCGGCAACGGCAGGAAATGCAGGCAATCCGACAGGCACCAACGGCAGCTATGTCTTTACCGTAAACCTGAACAAGGGCGGCGGTACGCAGGAAACGACCGGACAGCTGACGCTGACGATTACGGCAACGCCTTATACGCCTCCGGCAACACACTTGGTAAATATTGCTACGACGACCAACGGAACGGTAGCGGCAAATCCGGCCAATCCGGTTTCGGAAAAAGCAACCGTAACGCTGACCGTTTCACCCGCAAGCGGATATGAATTGAATGCGATTTCGGCGCACAAGGACGGCGATGAGAATACGTCCGTTGCATTGAACGGTACGGGAAATACCCGCACATTTATCATGCCAACATTCGACGTAACGGTAAACGCCACCTTCAAGAAAACCGCCGACCAGCAGTCGGCAGAAGCGGTGAAATCCGTGCCGAGCGTCAGCGTTTCGTTGTTTTGCCCTCCGGAGAAGGTAACGCCGCTTACCGTTCCGTCCGTTGTGCCGTCGTAGATCTTGTCGGCGAGCGTCGCGTTGGTTACGGTGAGCGTTGCCGGGGCAATGACGAAGTTCGCGCTTGCCGATCCGGTATAGTTGCCTTTGCCGGTTATGCTTGCGCTTGCCGTACCCGCGTTTTTATTGTTTGAATACGTTACTTTTTCATAATCGGTATTCAACGCGAGCGTTCCCAGATTGCCGTCCGTTACCGTGAGGGCGGGCGTTTGCGCCGTTCCGTTGTAGGTAGAATTGCCTATGGCTGCAATCATACTGTTTGTCAGCGCTTTCTGGCTGATTGCGCCGGTAAAGCCGGACAAGTCCAAGTGATACCACGGTGCGACCGCGCCGGTGAGCGACAGTCCGCTGATTGTAACGGGCTTGTTTGTCCCTGCATTCTTGTTGTCGAACGCGGCGGACGGAGTGCCGGATAGCGATACGTCATGTCCTGCCGGTACGCCGGAGAGCTGCGCCGTTCCTTGCAAGGTTGCCGCTGCCGTGCCGTCGTAGGGTTTTGCCTGCACCGTCAGTCCTGTTACGGAAAGCGGGATTGTGGGTGCGGTTTCTACGGTAACGGTTATCATGAAATCATTGAAGTTATCGCTGGAAACGGTAATGTTTACGGTTGCCGTTTTGTTCGCCTCGCTTACGCTTAGAATGGGCAGGGTCAGCGTATTGCCGGAGGTATAGGAAACTGTTCCCAATACGCCTTCCGTGTTTTCGACAGAGCCAAGATTGTATATAATTGTTCCGAAACTCATTGAATTTGTCAGCGCCGGAAGTAATAGCGACAGGGGTATATCCAAATTATACGCAAAATTTATCGGGACAAGTACCTCTGTCTGAACGTCGGTTACGGTCGCCTTGCCAATGATGTAAGTGCCCAGGAAAACGCCTGTCGCCGCCGTATAGTTCGTTCCGTCGGTTATGTCGGCGGTTACGGAGTAATAGCCAGGGTTGGTCGGAGCAACCGTGTTTCTGGGGTAGTTGGTGCTGGTGCCTCCATAATAAACCGTGATTGTTCCCATTCCGTCTTTGCCTGCTGTTACCGCGCCGATACCCTGCGCCGTGCCGTTATAGACATGGTTGGTCGGTATGGTGAAGTTCAGGTCGTCTGCCGTGGGCGCCGGGAGCAAGATTGTCGCGGTTATCACGCCGTTCTTGCTTGCGGTTGTTACCGTCGCGCTGCTTCCTTTTTGTAATAATACGGTAAAGGTGAAGCTGCCGTTGGTGCCGGTAGGCATGTCTGCATTGCCTGCTGTGGCTGACGTGAAGTTGTCTATCGTAATGTTGCTTTCCGATACCGTAATGCCTTTTCCGCTGAGGGCGGCAAGGGCGTTGATTTGCGCGGCGAGCCATGTTTTAACCGACAAGGGGCCGTCTGCCGTTGCCTGCGCTACGGTTACATTGTTCATGCCTTCGATTGCCGCCTTCGCCGCTTCTGCCGACAGCTGGTCGGTGGTCTTTGTGAAGGTTGCCGTTACGGTTACGCCGTAGGCGGGCATTGCAAAGGTGCCGGTAAAGGCATTAAGGGCATTAAGGGCATCAATGGGAACCTTGACAGTCTCATCATTGGTTTTATACGCCTCGATTGCATCCAGTTCATACCCCGCATCGGGTGTAACGGTCAGTGTTACCGTTTCGCCTTCCTCGTAATTCGTTTTGTCTGTCGAAACCTTGCCGTTGCTTAATGCGGCTATGCTTACGCCGTAGGTTGTCGGCGCATCCACATTCACGCCGAAAGCCACCGTGGTGAAGCTGACGGGAATATTCGTTCCTGCTATTTTCGCGCCTGTCACCTCAATCGTGATGGCGTCGCTATTCAGCGTTTGGTTGAAAGTGACGGTATTCGCGGTTGTATTCACAGTCGGATTGCCTGCCGAAGCGGTTACGGTGGCGTTGTTCAAATCCAGCTTGTTCGAAAGCGTGGCGACTACCGGGACGTTCGACGGCGTTTCGCTGTTGTAAGCAGGGTTAAGCGTGAGCGTGTCGAGCTTGAACAGATTGGTGCCCGCCGCGAAGTTGGCGTTGAACAGCCCCGCGTGGTCGCCGGTGTAGTAGCCCACCGCAGTCGTTGTGTACAGGTCTATCTGAATACCGCCCTCCGCGATTGTGCCGCCCGACACAAAGACGGTGGAATTGCCGTAAATAATGACGACCATTGTTGGCGCAACCGTGTTTCGCACCGTTCCGCCGGTGATGGCGAGAGTCACGTTGCCGGAGAGTGCAATCGTATAATTGTAGTTGCTGTTATTTTCCACTGTTCCGCTTTTGACAGTCACGGCACTGTTGCTTTGCGCGTCTATCGCGCTACTGTTTTTTGCTTTTACTGTGCCGCCGTCCACAGTGAGGGAGGCATTTTCTGAAACATAAATCGCAAAGCCGTTGCCGATATTCTCCACGAAGCCGCCCACGCCCACCAAAACGGACGCGCCGCCTGAAACCGCAAGCGCATCATTATCGGCATCGGAACCCGTTATCTTGCCGCCATCTTTGATTTCAAGCGTGCCGGTGTCGGTGATACGAACCGTATTGCTGCCGGAATAGTCCGCCTGCCAAAGCACCGTCTTGCCGGTGGGTATGGCAATGTTCAGCCTCTCCGTCACGCCGGAAAGCGCGCCTGTTACGGTTACGTTGTTTGTGTTCAGCGCGTTGTTGATTGCCGTTTGGATTGCCGTGATGTCCGTCAGCAAATCGCCGCCGTTTACGCTCAGTCCCGGTTCCGCAGTGTTCACGCCGAAAGCTGCTGTGGTGAAGCTGACGGGAATATTCGTTCCTGCTATTTTCGCGCCTGTTACCGCAATCGTGATGGCGGCATTTTTCACCGGTTTGAAGAAAGTGACGGTTTTCTCGAAATTATTCACAGCCGGATCACCTGCCGAGGCGATTACGCTTGCGTTGCTCAAATCCAGCTTTGCCGAAAGCGTGGCTACCACGTTTCCGGTCGCGGGCGTGTTGCCGTCGTAGGTATAAGCGCCTTCCGATGTGGACAGGCTCACGCCGTCGAGTTGGAACAGGTTGGTATTCGCCGTGAATTTATAAGAGTTTGTGGTGACGTCGAACGCCGCCGCGTTTGCCGCGCCGGTGTAGTAGCCTGCGCCCGTTGTGGTTGAATATCTCTGAATACCGCCTGCCGCGATTGTCGGATTGCCCGACACCAGGACGGTGGAAGTGTAGTCAATAAAGACGACGTTTGTTGACGTACCCTTGTTTTGCACCGTTCCGCCGTTAATGGCAAGAGTCGCGTTGCTGGAGAGTGCAATTGTATTGTATGCCCCGCTGCTCCCGGTGCTGTTATTTTCCACCGTTCCGCCGGTGATAATTACGGAGGCTCCCCCGGAACCGGATGCGTATATCGCGGCATTATTTTTTGCTTTTACCGTGCCGCCGTCCACGGTGAGGGAGGCATTGCCTGAAACGTTTATCGCGCTGTTGTTTGCGTTGTTACTTTCCACGGCGCCGCCCGCGCCCACCCGAACGGACAGGTCGCCTGAAACCGAAAGCGCAGCACCGTTAGCGGAACTCGTTATCTTGCCGCCGCCTGAAATATCCAGTGTGCCTGAGCCGTTGATACTACCAACAATGTCGCCGGAATAGTCCGCTCGCCAGGCAAGCGTTTTGTCGGCGGGTATGGTAAGACTCAGCACTCCACTCGTCGCGTTGGAGTATGCGCCGGTAACGGTAACGGTGGCGTTTGTTGCCGTCAGCGCGGTGTTGATTGCCGATGCAATGGCTGCGGACTGGGTCAGCAAATCGCCGCCGTTTACGCGCAAGCCCTCTGCCGTAACATTTATGCCGAATGCCGCCGTGGTGAAGTCGAAGGGGATATTCGTTCCGGCGAATTTCGCGCCTGCTACCGTGAGCGTGATGGCGGCGTTGTTCACCGTTTTGTCGAAAGTGACGGTTCTCGCGGCGTTATTCACCATCGGGTTGCCTGCCGAGGCGGTTAGGGTGGCGCCGCTCAAATCCAGCTTGTCCGAAAGCGTGGCGACCACCGGGTCTGCCGACGGCGTTGTGTTGTCGTAAATATAGGCGCCGCCGTTAGCGGTGAGCGCAGGCGCGCCGTCGAGTTTGAACAGGTTGGTGCCCGCCGTGAAGTTGCTGAACAGACCCGCGTGGTCGCCGGTGTAGTATGCCGCGCCGGTGTGAGTGTCGTAGCGGTAAATTGGTGTGCCGGTGTTGCCGGTAATCGAGCCGCCGGTGATGACGGCAATGGCGCTATAATAAAGGTCAATCGCAGTTCCACTCGCACGGGAAACCGTGCCGCCGCTGATATGCAAAGTGCCGCCGTATATACGGTTGAGACCTGTAACCGTGCCGCCTTTTATGGACACCGTAGCCGTAGAACCGCTGCTGATATAAATTGCATAACCAGTCGTCGTATTTGTAACAGTAGCGGTACCGCTGATTTCTACCGTTGACGCACCATACACGCTAATCGCGCTACCGTTGCTCGCGCTTGCGCTGACGGCGCCGCCCGAAACGCTGGCGATAGTGCCGTTGCTGTAACACTCAATACCCCGATAAACCGCTTTTACTTCGCCTCCGGTTACTTCGGCTTTTGCGCCCGCGCCATTCAAATAGATGGCGGTTGTGCCGTTTCCAGTGGCTTCCACCGTGCCGCCGCTTACCTTTACGGTGGTCGCGCCCACATTTATTGTTCGGTTGCTGCCGGAGGTTTTCAGCAAGCCGCCTGCCGCCACGTCAAGCGTTCCGCCGCCCGACAGGTTGACTAAGGTTGCCGCCGTGCCCTCAAGACCGGCTTGCCAGACGACTGTTTTTCCGGCAGGTATGGCAAGCGTCAAGGTCTCCGTCACGCCGGAAAGCTCGCCGGTAACGGTGACGTTGTTCGATGTCAGCTCGGACTCTATCGCGTTCTTGACGTTCGCAATCGCAATCAGCAAATCGCCGCC
>BNXY01000100.1 GCA_025999935.1 Bacteroidia bacterium
TATCCAAAATATCTTTTTCAATCTTGTCTATTTCCGCCCATACTTTTTCACGGTCTTCCAATTCAAGCTCTTCGATGCCGGATTTCAGCTCGACGATTTTGGCTTTTTCTTCGCTGACCGTATCTTCTAATTTTTGCTTAACTGCTTCCGTACGAGCGCGTAATTCGTCATTCGACAATCGCTCAATTTCCGGATAAGCTGCTTGAATCCTTTTGACAAAAGGATCGATTTCTCTTAAATCTCGTTGGGATTTGTTCCCAAACATTTTTGATAAAATATCGTTAAAACCCATAATTATAATTTTTCTTTTTTAATTTTCTTTTTTTATTTAATAAACTCTTGTAGTGGGGCGTCTTTGCTTGCATTCGGCGGCCGGATTCGCATGATGAATGCCAGCGTAGGTGCAATTTCCGTTGCTTTTACTATCCGGAAAATATTTTCTTTCGGGATATTATTTCCAAAAATATACAAAGGCGACAGCACCGAATTGTTTCTTGTATAATTGTTTTTATTTATCTGATCTTCATGTACAATTACCCAGCCCGGCTGGAGTTCGAGGAATAAATCGCCGCTGATTTTTTTGTTCATTCCTCGGCGAAATTCCACAGATCTGCCGGTATCGTCCACCAACCATTGCCCAGCTGTAGTCACTTCCTGTATGCCGCTGAATTGCGCAATGAAATCGGCCGATTTCCGCAAAATTTCGTTCCAATCTATTTTTTCGTTCTCAATCAACTTTTTATTCAGATAGATTTGCTCGTTGTAATAACCTGTTACCCAATTACCTGAACCATAAATCGCCATCAGGTACATGTTGAGCAAAGCGGTGCAGCGGTTCGGGAAAAACTCGCCCGCGGGACTAAACCCAACCGGAAGTTTTGTGGCCGAATCAAAATAACCGCTGGAAGTAAGTACGACCAACACATTTTTCAGGCCGACTTTCTTTTCCGCCAAATCCAGCAAGCGCTCAATCTCTTTATCCAAACGGTAATAAATATCCTGAATTTCCCAGCCAAATTCTTCCGGTTGAGCGCTTAAATTGTAATTTCCGGCATAATAAGTCAAGGCTAAAACACAAGGATAGATTCTTTTACCCAAATCCGCATATTCAAAAAAAGTGGCGGCTAAATTGGTCACTTCCGTATTGATATACGGCGATTGTTTTATTTTCAGGAATTTATCTTTATCATTTTTAGAAAATGTATGTTTAAAAGGAAGGGCGCTTTTCGTATATGAAAAACCATTATAAGCCGCTAAGGCAGGTGTCCAGATTTTTTCCGGACTATTTCCGATAACCTGATTGGTGTTGTAGCGGTCCACATACCAAGGGATATCTTTGTAATAAGTGGTAGTCGCCCATTTTCCGTTATAATCGTCCAACCAGAAAGCGGCATTGGCATATTTTCCTGCCGAAAGGATGGCTTCTTCCGCATGAGGAGCTATTGCGTAAACATCCGATTTCCCTTCCGTTGCGATTTTCAACTCGTCGCCAAAAGTAGAACTTAACAGCGCCAATGGCGAAAAACGGTCGGTGGTGTAATTTCCTATATAGGTATTATCATAAACCGTCGAAATTTCCCGTTTGGATTCAAAATCATATTTTTTGTCGGCAACAATTCCATGATAATAAGGATAAGCGCCGGTATAAATTGTAGCAATAGAAGCCGCCCTGCCTATGTTTGGAAAGCCAAAATCGACCCGGTGGTAAGCCAATCCGCCATTCATCAGGCGTTTAAAACCTTTTTCCCCGAATGTCGGACTGAAATATTGCAAATAGTCTTCCCTCAATTGATCCACAACAATGCTGATAACCAACTTGGGTGTCTCAGCGGTTTGTTGCGCCTGCAATCCGGTCACAGACAGAAATGCTATAAGAGAAGAGAGCCATTTATTCATAAAAAATAAGTTTAATGTTTCATGTTTAATGTTTCATGTTTTGAGTTTAATATTTTGGCGACTAAGCTTAAACCCGAAACCTGAAACTTTAAATTTTTTCCCGAAATTATCCATAAACAGAGGATAAACGGAATACAAGCCGGGTTCAATTCCTGTGGAATCCAATGCCAACCCAACAAAAAACCGGACAAAAGTACAAAATTTATGCCATGATACCAACGAAATAGGGGATAAGATTTTTTTAATAGGAATCCGACGAAGCCGATAAGATGCAAAGGATGCAACCAAAGTATGTTCCAATTGGGACTTGTACAAGGATGAATCGAGAAAAAACAGATGGTTGCGACGAGGCATCCGCCGATTCCGGCAACGAAAAATAAAAGGGCGAAAGGCAAACGAAAACGGCGTTTTGTGATGTATCCAACAATGACTAAAGTCATATAAATCAGAAAAATAATGGAAGCGATAAGAAGCGGAGAATCCCAGAATGCTAATTGAGAAACTTCGTCGTCCGACGATTGTAGGATGACTTTGGAAGATACAACCAACGGAAATTCTGCTCCATTGGGCGCAATCACAGCGGCTTGTTCCAAGGCGTCCATTAATTTTTCTGGCAAAAATAATTCCTGACGGATGGATATTAAAGAATCTGCTCCGCTTCCGATAAGGAGATCGATTCCAAAAGTCATCCAAGGATAAGGGTTGGTACAGGAATGAATCAAATCCCGGAAAGTAGTTTTCTCTGTTTGAACAGGATAAGCCAATTTTCCTCCGCAGCATTTTTCAATGATATCGCGGGGACGAGTGGTGCAATTATCAAACAAAAAATTGTAGCGATAATTTCTGTTTTCCGGTTTCAAATTCAGGGCAATCATCTGAATGAAAGCCGCTTTATTTTCATTGGGAATGGATAAAATTTGTTCGGTAATGGTCGTATTTTTCCACGAATATTCCAGAAAGAACGAACTATAATCCATAGTGGTAAAATAATAATCGGTTTCTCCTTTCACAAAATGAAAGAGGAAATTCGGAGCGTGGGAGTCAAACATGCCCCAGTTCAAGACTATATCTGTATTATTGGACGGATCGTACAATCGCAGAGCTGTATGCCCATAAATGGTATAAACCGCAATCGAACTGGGTTTTACTGTTAACAAGCTTACTTGAAGATTGTCGTAAGACTGCGCTTTTGCAAGGGAAAAGGATGTTATCAATAAAAGAGAAAAAAGGAAATGTTTCACCGGAATTAAATTGTTTTAATTAAATTTTCAATTGTTTTTATGAAATCAACGGCTTGAGGATACAAATCCATTATCTACCAGAATGAGAATATCAATATCGCTATCGGGACGGGCATCGCCGCGCGCTTCACTTCCATAGAGGATGGTCGTAGCGTCCGGCGCTACTTGCTGAAGAATAAGTTTCAATGCCTGAACTATTTCCGGTCGTCTCATGATTGTATCTGTTTATTTTTTGACAATACAAAGGTATATCTTTTTTACAATAAACCAATACTAATATTTATAATAAATGATTACCTTTGTCGAGAAATCTAAAAAAATTGTAAACTAAAATTACTTAAATCATGAACAAATTAATTTTAACATTTGTATCTGTATGTTTTTGTTTGTCTTGCACAGCGCAGGATATTCAGTTACCCACTCCCAAAAAAACCGGAGGAAAACCTTTAATGGACGCTTTGAACGCTCGCCAAAGCAACCGTGAATATTCCGACAAGGAATTAAGCTTGCAGACTTTATCCGACTTGGTTTGGGCAGCTTATGGATTTAATCGCGAAGATAAAAGGACGGCGCCTTCTTCGCAAGACAAGCAAGAAATAGACCTTTATGTTTCTTTGAAAACGGGTATTTATTTTTACGATGGCAAAGCGCAAAAATTGATTCTGAAGGCCAAGGGAAATCATCA
Organism: Bacteroidia bacterium; assembly: GCA_025999935.1. Classification (GTDB taxonomy): domain Bacteria; phylum Bacteroidota; class Bacteroidia; order Bacteroidales; family Azobacteroidaceae; genus Azobacteroides. The sequence continues at coordinate 3,823 of BNXY01000100.1, forward strand.
GGCGACAACCGGCAGACAAGCTTTTGTGGAAATAGCTCCGGTCAATTTTGTTTTTGTTGCCAACTTGGATAAAAATTCTCGCGATGCCGCTTTGATTGACTGTGGATTTATTTCGCAAAATATTTATCTTTTTTGCGCTTCCGAAAATTTAAACAGCGTTGTACGCGGTTCGTATGATAAAGAAGGCTTGCAGAGTTTGTTGAAATTAACTGAAAAACAGGAAGTTTTGTTGACGCAGACGGTAGGTTATCCGAAATAAATAAAAAAAGCCGCACACGTGGATATGTAAAACTCCGTATGACAGGATTTGAGTGCTTTACCGTATTTGTAATCCGCTGAGTATAAAACTTAACCCGAAGGTCGCGGCCCGCCATTCCCGGTATAGCTTGTCTCGGAATTGTGTTATTTTTGATGAGTTTTCCAATCGACAATATGCGGCTTATATCTTCAATAAAATGCTATTCATCTCGCTTGATGTTATATGCAAATGTAGGTATTAAATAAATACCGCCCAAATTATTTTGGTATTAATTTTGATTTGCAGCAGATCATTTGTCTCAGATTTAGTTATGAAATTATCTAATCGATTGATTGATAGCAAATAATAATTTATGTTAAAAATGTACGGATTTAAACGGATTGCCATAAAGATAGGTAGTAATGTATTAACCCGCGAAGACGGAACGCTGGACGTTACCCGCATGTCGTCGTTGGTTGACCAGATTGCCGGACTTCACCGGAACGGATTGGAAATAATTTTGATTTCATCGGGGGCCGTCGCATCGGGAAGAAGTGAAATCAAGACGAAGGGAAAATTGGACGACGTTTCTGCCCGGCAATTGTATTCTGCTGTCGGACAGGCAAAACTGATAAACCGTTACTACGATTTTTTCAAGGAACATGGAATCGCTTGCGGGCAGGTGCTTACCACCAAAGAAAGTCTCAGTACGCGCCGGCATTATCTCAATCAAAAAAATTGTGTGGGCGTGATGTTGGAAAACCAAGTCATTCCCATTATGAATGAGAACGATACGATTGCCGTTACCGAATTGATGTTTACCGATAACGACGAACTTTCGGGTTTGATTGCCGCCATGATGGATGCCGAAGCCTTGATTATCCTGAGCAATATCGATGGAATCTACACCGGTTTGCCGGGAGAACCGGGCACGGAAGTGATCCGGGAAATAGATATGGAAAAAGACATTACCGCTTATATCCACACGAACCAATCTTCTTTCGGGCGCGGAGGAATGTTAACCAAATACCGCATTGCGCGGAAAGTGGCCGGAGAAGGCATTGAGGTAATCATCGCCAACGGGAAAACCGAAAATATTTTGCCTCGTTTGTTGGAGAAAAATTCGGAAGCGGTTTGTTCGCGTTTTATTCCTTCTGCCAAAGCCTCTTCCGGAATAAAGAAATGGATTGCCCATTCCGACAGTTTTGCGAAAGGAGAAATCCATATCAACAAAAATGCAGCCAAAGCATTGACCGGGGAAAAAGCGACTTCGCTTTTACCGGTGGGAATTATTGCCGTCAAGGGTGAATTTGAAAAAGACGATATTGTCCGCATTTTTGATG
>BNXY01000101.1 GCA_025999935.1 Bacteroidia bacterium
GCCGGATTCACAAATAATTTCACATACAAAGACCTGACTTTTTCATTTATCGTAACAGGAAAATTCGGACATAAATTTAACCGTCAATCGTTCAATTATCCTTCGGTTTGGGGCGCTCGCGTGCTTCCCAATACCAAATTGGATGAAGTCCGGAACGGGGATCCGAATAAAATTGTTCCCCTTCCTTTAAATGGAGATACGGAAGATCGTTTCTACTTTTGGGATCGTTTTTATCCCTTTATGGATTATTTGGTGGAAAATGCCAACCATGTCCGATTACAGGAAGTTTCATTGTATTACAATCTGCCGGCGAAGATATTCTCTAAATTGGGCTTTGAAGGTTTGCAGATTTACGGACAGGTAAATAATGCACTTTCCCTGTATGCAAACGGATTCAATGAAGACCCGGAGTTTCCCAAAGGCTCAATAAAACCGCAAACTAATTATACTTTCGGTGTTAAATTTCAATTTTAAAAGTAAGCAATATGAAAATCTTTAATAATATACTTTCAAAAAGTCTCCTTTTTATTTTATGTGCAGGAGTAATGGGATGTGATGATTTTTTAGACAAAAGTCCATCTAAAACATCATCATTGGTTCCAACCACAGTGGAACAGTTGGATGCTCTGTTGGGCGCTTATTCGAGTTTCTACCAAGTCAGCAATAGAAATTCTGTTTATGCAACAGACGATTACGGCTTATATGCCGATTTGTATGATGCACGGCCAGCTTCGTATAATTTAGTCGCCGTACAATATGCTCTTTGGGACATGAACCGCATAGCCTTTGACGGCAGGATTGCCTTTTGGCCAAACGAGTACAAGAAAATATTTACAGCCAACATGGTGTTACAGAACTTGAGCAAAGTAAGCGGTTCGGATGAAGAAAAAGCCATTCTGGAAGCGGAATCCCATTTGATAAGAGCTTACAGCTACTTGGATTTGGCGGATAAATATTGTTTGCCGTATTCGGAAAGCACAAAAGACGAGTTGGGACTTCCGCTCAAACAATCGGTTAGTTTTGAAGAACTTTCTTCAAGAAATACGCTTTCCGAAACTTATGCTTCGATAGAATCGGATTTGCAGGAAGCGTTAAAAACTCCCGTACATTTGCTCAAGGATGGAAGAGTGCGTTCATGGCGTGCAAATATCGGAGCGGCAAATGCGTTGGCGGCAAGGTATTATCTGGGACGCAACAATTATGCCGAAGCGTTGAAATATGCCAATGCCGCATTGAGCGAGTACAGTACTTTGGTCGATTACAATACGGAAATGAAGTACAGCGATCGTCCCAACAGTTATACAATCAATCCGAACGATCCGGAAAAGAAAGCGGTTGTTTCTCTTAAATTTCCATATACGCACGATAATCAAACGGATATGACGGATATGTTGGGATGGAAGGAATTTTACTATTTCCGTTTGTTGAACCACGAATCGTGGTGGTATGTTCCCAGCAAGGAATTATTAGACTTGTATGGCAGAAGTGAATCGGATCTCCGCTACAAATACCACATCGTAGAAGATTATTCTTACGATCGCGGAATGCTTCAACCTTCATACAGTTATCCGGGATACGTTTTCTTCTTTAAGGACAGAATCCCGGCCGGTCCAACGGTAGCCGAAATGATTCTGACAAAAGCGGAATGTCTGGCGCGTGACGGAAATATTCCCGAAGCCATAAATACGGTAAACATTCTTCGCGCCAAGCGCATGGATAATTCTTTGCCTGCCGACAAGATCAATCTTTCCGCAACAACAAGAGAAGAAGCAGTCAAAAAAATTCTGGAAGAACGCAGGCGGGAGATACCGTTTTCTATACGGTGGTTTGATATACGCCGTTTCAATGCCAATGCAGATACTTTTGATGACGTAGTAATTACGCGGGAGTTTTATCCTTACGCGGAATCAGCCGTATTGCCGCAAGAATCGGTAAAAACTTATACATTAGGCAAAGATTCAAGACGATATGCTGTTCCTGTTCCCAATACGGAAATCATCAGCAGTGGCGGGAAAATAGAACAAAACAAGTACTAAAATCTCATGAGAAGATTACATTTATTTATCTTGGCAGCGCTATTATCTTATAGCGCTGCTTTTGCGCAAAAAAGCGATTTGAAAATCCTGTATGTCGGCGGTTCCATTGGGGAATGTGCCCACCGTAAGTTTGTCATCATCGTATCCGTAAGTTGTCGGATAATTAGTGGTTCTGTAAACGGCGTCACTGATTTCAGTACCTCCCACAAAATTGATTGCATGTTTTTCCGCAAAAACCTGATTGATATTTAATTGATTTCTGAAATACCATGTATTTCTCTCGGCGCCGGTTTGGTACAAAATACTTCCCTTGGGCAAATTAGGGCTTATCGTTCCATTCGGAGTTCCGTCCCATGTTGCCGCTTTATTTATCTTGTTTCGTACAAAGTAAGTGTCCTCGCTGTATAAATTCCGGTTCTGTATCTCTGTTAATTCATACTGCACCTTGCTGTCGAGGGTAATTCCCTTCCAAATTTTGAAAGTCAAACCGGCTTGGACGCGTGCGTTGATATCTCTCACTGTTAAATCCGAGTTTTCCATTTCCGTAATCGGATTATAACCCCAATCGGAATAAGGAAACCGGCTCGTGGGTACATAACGGTCTAAATTGGGCTGATAATTGCCGTTGGATAAATTTGTGCGGCTACCATCCGGATTTACCAACATTTCGTATGGAGTTATATTCGGAATTGTGTATGAAGTAACCGTCGGTCTTTCGTCTGAAGCCAGCGTGCTAATATCTATCCCATTCTTACCTGTTTCTTTGTTATGCACATAAGTTCCCGAAAAATTGAAATCCAACCAACGGAACAGATTTACATCCGACCGGTAATTCACGGAAATTTTGTTTGCTCCGGCTCCTTTCATATAGCGCCCCTGTTCTTCATACAATAAAGATAAAGCATTGGTAATTCTGTCACTACCACCGTAAATATTCACGCTTTGTTGGTGAGTAACCGAATTTTGGAGCAAATATTTTTTGATTTGGTCGCTGTTATCGTAATTTTTATAACTTTCCAAGCGTGAGTTTCGTTCCTGCTCGGTAATATATCCAAGATAGTGTTCATTCATGGCAAGCAATCCCGGAGAAAAAGAAGCCATATCGTAAATTCCGTCTGCAAGAAGCTGAGCGCCCCATTTGTTAAAAGCTAATTTTTCGTATTCCACTACTTCTGCAGAGGAAGCAATGGGACGCGCATAATCAAGATCTGCTTTGGGAGCAACCTTAAGCAAAGAAGATACTTCTATGCGGGTACTCTTCTTTCCCCGTTTTGTAGTAATTACAATGACGCCATTGGCTGCGCGCGCTCCCCATATTGAAGATGCAGCCGCATCTTTCAAAACAGTAATCGATTCAACATCATTCGGATTGATGTATTTGAAATCGCCTTCAATAGCAAATCCGTCAACCACAACCAAAGGAGAATTAGAATTATCGCTTGCATCCAACCGGGTTTGTCCCCGCACTTCAAAAGTCGGATTACCATTCAGATCCACCCAACCTTGGAGACCATTAACTGTTCCCACCAATGCCGTTGCAATATTGGTAGTCGGTTTTTCTATAAATTGCTTATCTATAATGTCGAAAGATCCGGTCGCTCTTTCGCGCGAAATCGTCTGATAACCGGTTATTACCACTTCATCTAATGTGGCATCTGTACTCAGGCTGACATTCAATTCACTTTGTTGGCCTATTTTTATTTCTTTTTTCTGCATTCCGATAAAAGAAAACACTAAGGTTGAAGCGGATGGATTTTCCACGGTTAACTGATAGTGTCCCTGACTATCTGCGAATGTAGCGGTTTGAGTGCCTTTTACAAACACTGATACACCCGGCAAAACTTCACCGTATTCGTCTGTTACGACACCTTTAATCACTTTTCTCGACCCTTGTTGTTGTGTTTCTGTTGTTGCGGTAATCTCATTGAGAGACGCCCCGACCGGAAGAACCGGATAAAACAGAAAAAGGGATAATACTCCCAGTTTCAATGTTTTTAACATTTTTCGGTCTTTAATATCCGTCTGCTTGAATCGGACATTTTTCAAAATAGTTTCTGTCATAAGTTCTTTGCTTCTAATTACTAAATTTATTATTATACATTTTTGTTTTGTTGTTTTATAATATACATATTCAGATGATTAAAATCACTAAAAAAATCTGTATATCTAAATCAATTTGTCATTTAACAAATTTTTGGATTGCAAAGGTATAATATTTTTTTTTGTTAATACAAAAAAAATACAAAAAAATACAAAGAATACAAAAAACAGAGGCTAACTTCTTGAATTATTCATACTCGTGCACAGCAAACCTGTTAGGTTTTAAAAACCTGACAGGTTTAGCAATCGCAACAAAACCGTACATTGTACAAGGGACAACATACGGTTTTGCCATAGGGATTCCATCGGAATAGCCGGTGGAATCTTTTTACATATTTACCAAAACAACTAAATATTTGGTCAAACTCCAGAAATTTTTTGCGTCTAAAATTTTTAATTCCGCTTGGCCATTGGCATCTTTCGCAAATTCATAAGAGCCTTCCGGATGTTTTGAAATTAGTTTTCCTTTCTTGGCTTTCAGGGAAATCACTTGCAATGTATTAAAATCAGGGACTTTAATGAAATACTCTTTGCTGAAATTAGCGCCTAAATTACTGCCTTCCAATATTTTTTGCTGTTTCAGCTCTTTGGTTGTTCCGAAACAATAATAGACCGTAGTAATCTCTTTTTGTTGTTGCGTAATTGTTTCTTGTTGAGCGGCAGATTGAACATGTAAATTCTGTACATCTCTCGACAGATTATTTATACTTTCACTCAATTCGCCGATTTGTTGATTTTTGCGTTCGAGTTCATCTTTCAGAGAGACTAAATCTGCTGTTTTTTGATCCAATTCGGCACGGAGACTGTTCAAAGTTTGTTGTAATTTAGAAGTTTGTACAGATGAATTTTTCAGTTTCTTTTCCAATTCAGCTATTTTTTCTCTGTTTTTATTCAAAGTTTCCGTAACAAATTGCATATCGGCATGAATCCGTTCCTTTGTGGAAGGAGTTAATTCTCCGGGCGTATTGGATTGAAGCGTCAAATAGTTTTCTTGCGATTTGATGCTCGTGAAATTATCTTGCACTTCATTTAAAAGCGAGATAATTTCATCCAACTCGGTTTCATTCTTGGCATTAGCCAATTCTAAAGAATCTTTTTGCGCTTGAAGAGTTCGGTATTCGGACGAATTTTTCACACAAGAAGAAAAAGCCAAAGCAAATACCGCACAGAATAATAA
>BNXY01000102.1 GCA_025999935.1 Bacteroidia bacterium
TTGTATCTGTTTTATTATCGCTTGTTTACACCTCGAAAAGTGGGTGGGTATGCTCCGAAACCGGTCGCCGCCGCGTCCCGGATTTTTCGCCATCCATTTTTTTACTGACCATCAGATGCTTTTTCCTTCCTCTTTGGGTGGGTATGCTCCGGAATCTATAAGCCGCCCGCCTTGTTTGACCATAAATCCATCCTTTTTATCCTAAATCTGGGTGGGTATCTGCCGAAATGACACTTTTGTAAACCATTATTCGGTGCAATTTTCAGCAGTTTTTTTTCGGTTTCGATGGGGGGGTTTGAGCCGAATTATGCATGTGCTTCTGAATATATCCGGTTTGAATGCTTCTGAGATAGCTCTAAGGATAGAAAAAAGTATTCCAACAGTAGAACGCTATCTTCGTTTGTTGCGAAAAAAAGGAATTGTTGAATTTAGAGGTATTCCTAAAACAGGCGGTTACCATTTGACTGATAAAGCAAAAGATAAATTGAAATAATATGCCACGCAGAAAAATCCTACGAATCAACGCCGCAGAACTTGCAGTTTGGCCAGCTCTGGCCGATGAGCTATCTAAACATCCGATATTTCACACGTGCAATTTCGACCACATAGAAATTGTTTCAACCGAACGCCCTCTCGACCCTGTAATAAAGGATGTTGAAAAACCAATTACCCGCTTGGAACGCTTTGTCCGCAACAATGGAAACCGTAGCGTTGGTAAACAGGAACTTTGCCAAATCATGAAAATATCCCGCCCGACCTTGAATAAATGGATTGACGATGAGTTGTCAAAGGCAAATTATCTGCCAATATCAGAACAACGACCTGAAATATCGTGCTATCAAGATGCAGGGACAGGCAACCGAAAAGAATCTTAATCAACTCGATAGATGGTTTGAATATCCGGATAGAATTATGAAAACATAATATTTAGCTCATATTCAAAAATTTATTCGGGGGAAAAAACTTAAATTTTAATATTTCGTCCCTTATGCTTTCGCAAAACATAGCAAAAATAAATAATCACTATTATGGTAACATACAACAATAGTCCAAATTTTAAGGCATAAATGGATGAATTATTGACAAAAAGCACAATACCAGTGAAAATTAAAGCTAAAACAATAGAGCATAATAAATAATATCTGTAGAACACTTTTTCATAATCCAATTCTTTTGCATATTTGTAAAAACAAAGAGGAATCAATGCAATTGCCCAAATAGTTAATAAGGGCAAAATAAAATATTCCGTGAAATTTTCCTCAGCACAATATTTAAACCCAATGATAAATAGACAGGATACAATAAAATCAAAAGTAACGTATGTCCATGTATTTCTTTGTTTAGAATTCAATTGTTCTTTCATGAATATCATTAAATGGCAATAATCAAAAAGGTAAAAAGCGACAATGAAAAGACGTATAATATATGTTATTTCATATTTTATTGGAACTAAATCATAAAGCATCGAGCCTAATATCGCTGGATAGAATAAATCATAAACTAACTTTTGTTTGAGCGATTTAGATCCACTTATTTGGTAATTACTATCATTTTCCATCCTTCTTTCCTTTGTTTGTCTGTGCTTTTGTGGTATCTCTATCTTGATTTGGTTGCGGTTCGGACTTTACTATTTCATTATTTTCCGGAAGTTTACATCCCCATTTTTCAAGCAAGTCTTTTAATTCGTTTTTGAATTTTTCTTCAATATTGTCATTTCCTGATTTAGGTTGACTGTTTCCAGTAGGGAGGAATTTTTGATAATAATTTTCAAGTGTGCTGAGAATTAATTGTGATGGTGGCGATACAATACCTTCACGATGATAATTATTATATAATTTCTTTAGACAAATTCTTTTAGTTTCAATTGTTGTTCTATCTGAAATTAATATCAATAAATCCAAAGAGGAATATATATCAGACATTTGACTATAAGCAATTTCGTATATTTTTTCTGATAATTTTTCTTTTAATTGATTTTCGGCTTCATTTACTTTTTTATGAAATTTTTCGTCGATATCATCTATCTCTATTTTGAAAGACTCCAATCCGTTTTTCTGAATCTGTACACTATTGGCTATCTCTATTCTGAAGTTTTTTAATTCTTCCTTCTGACTTTGTACATTAGTGAGAAAAGACGCCCAAATAGAAATTGCGGAAAAAGTAAATGTTATTGTAGCTATTCCAATAAGTAATGCCACATAATTATTATCAGATTTCAAATCAAAAACTAAGTATTCACCAGATATTTTACAATATATCCAACCAGCAAATCCAAGTAACAGCCAAATCAAAAGTATGTGTAAAATCAACCCTATTTTTTTTAATAATTCCATACCTATATTTATGTCTATTTAATATTATACTTAAGCAATATTTTCCCAACAATTTTAGACAGATGTCCAATCTCAGTACTTTTGGGTATTTTTGCAACGACATTCTCACCCCATGGTTTATTAAAAATACTCAAATTATTAGTCCATACAAGAATTTTAGCTTCTTTCATTTCTTTGAGTTTTTCATTATAATATACCCATCCAGTTTCCATTCCATAGTCTGTTTTTTCTGATTCATAACCTCGATAGGACATCATAACATCTAAAACTATCAAATCAACAGATTTTTTTAAATCAAAAAAATTGTTTGCTGCTTCAATGCTTCTTGCTATTGTAACATTATAAGACTCCTTCAACTTATCAATAGTTGCAACAAATCTTTCGGCTTCGTCTTCGATAATTAATATATTTTCACTCATATTGAATAATTTTAAATTTTATTTCCTACAATTTTCAACAAATGATTTGGGTCAAAACTTTTAACTGTTCTTTCAACCACATTTTCTCCCAAATCCCTATCAAAAACAGACTGGTTATTACTCCAAATTACGATTTTTACATTCTTCATATTTCTAAGTTTTTCATTATAATATACCCATCCAGTTTCCATTCCATAGTCTGTTTTTTCTGATTCATAACCTCGATAGAACATCATAACATCTAAAACTATCAAATCAACAGATTTTTTTAAATCAAAAAAATTGTTTGCTGCTTCAATGCTTCTTGCTATTGTAACGTTATAAGACTCCTTCAACTTATCAATAGTTGCAACAAATCTTTCGGCTTCGTCTTCAATAATCAATATGTTTTTTGTGCTCATATTAAAGGTATTCTAATTTGGAATCGATTTAAATAAATAGGCTCATTTATTTTTTTATTATAAATAGTCTCAAAAGTTTCAAATCCATTGAACATGTTATTTATATAATCACCAACAATCTCATTTTTTGAAAGATGGGGATTATGTGAAATCTGAAATTCAAATTTCTTATACAATAAGTCACTGTCTTCTCCGTTAAGATGTAATTTTTTATCGTAATATTCCAATTTTTGATATTTCGTTTCCGGAAGATTACAATTCAAAAAGTACAAACGCTCTGTCTTGTTTGAAATCGTACTTAAAAACTGTCTAAATTCAGCGATTCCAAATATATTTTTTTCGGATAGTTTAACACTGTCTAATAATTTAACGACTCCATGATGGCAATTTTCAACTACATTTTTTACCAAAAACAACCCCAACCCAGTTCCTTTCCAAAATTTTTCGGAAGCTTTATTTCCTCTAAAGTTTTTTTCAAAGATACTATTCTTTATATTTTCAGTTATTGGTATTCCTATATTTTCAATTGTTATAATATAATTATTGTAATTATTTGTACATGTAATTTTAATCACTGTACCGAAATATGAATATTGAATAGCATTCTGTAACATATTTGATATTGCTAATCCCAATATTGGATGAGCTTTCATTATATGTTTTTCCTGAATGTTGGGATTAAATTCAAAATAAATATCAAGTCCATTTTTATATACATCTTTTTTCAATCCACCTATCACAAAATTCATAAATACCCAATTATTAAATTCTAAAATGTCTTGCTCTACATTTTGTGGGGTTAATTTATCTTGATTTGCTATTTCGGAATAAATATGTAATTGATAAGACGAAACGCGCAATTCATTAAATAAATTATCGACATATCTTAAATCAAAATAATGTTTATCTATGTGATTATAAGAAATGCCATCATTAAATATTCCCTGCAATGTACTAACATTATTTATCATGGATTGAGGCAAAGTACGTAATTCATGTGAAAGAGTTGTGAACAATCGATCAGATCGAGACCAATTTTCTAAAATCCGTATATGGGTTGCCATAACTTCCCCTGAAATAGCTATAATTTCTTTATCGTAACTTGAAAAAATAGATAATTCCAAACGATTCGTTGCATTAATCTTTTTTTTTCTATTTTTACATACAATGAAACCTAATGTTTTTGATTGAATTGTTATGGGTTGTATAATTATTGAGGTTTTTACATTTTTGTCACTTTCTGTTCCGCATCTCCATAAGACGTGCCTTTTATCCACATATTCTAATAATTTATTGTTTTTATCAATAAATGTTTTTATTTCCATATTAATTGATTCGTCGTTGTTATCAATAATAAACTGAGCCAAATTATAGGTTTGTTCTTCATTTCCTGATTTTAGGATTAACTGTTCCCTCTCTCCATTCCAAAAATATATATCAACAGAATCGCATATTATTCTATCTTTAATTTGTTCTGCTGCTTTGATAAAATAATCATTATTCTTTGGCATTAAATAATTAATTAATTCATAAAGTTTTTTTCTTGCCTGTTTTCTTTGAGAATAAATCAAAATCAGAATATTTTCATAAACCTTATTTGAAATAAAATGTAAAAAATCCACATTGTGGTATATGTATTTATGTGTTTTTGCGCTAAAATAAAGAACAAAAAAACCAATATAATCTTCCATCGAGTCTATTTTAATATTGGCATTAGGTAAAATAGGGAACACAACGGCATAATCTTCATCTTCTAATGAATAGGTACTTATAAATTCGTCACTATCAAAAAGTTGATTCTTTATATCTTTTATTTTATATGTCTTAACCATTTTCTTAAAAAGGTCTTTGGAATTTGCTGAATTATTAGATTCTTTCAAATTTGGAATTAGAACGTCCGTTAAATAGTTATATAGATAATGTATTTTTTTATTATCCACTTTTTGGGTTATAGCATCTATGTAATTCTTTGTTGTACGATCTCCATTGTTGAAATTAAATCTTTTTTCTTTAATTGCATAATTCGGCTCAAACCCACCCATCGAAACCGAAAAAAAACTGCTGAAAATTGCACCGAATAATGGTTTACAAAGGTGTCATTTCGGCAGATACCCACCCATATTTAGGATAAAAAGGATGGAT
>BNXY01000103.1 GCA_025999935.1 Bacteroidia bacterium
GCGCCGGAAAGAATCAGCAATAAATCGCCGGGCTTGGCTTCGGCGCGTTCCAACCATTTTTGCAAATCTTCCGGAGCATAAAATTTATCTACCGAAGATTTAACACTTCCATCGGCATCGTAGCGGACATAAATCAAGCCGCCTGCGCCGATTTGCGGACGTTTCACGAAATCGGTCAGCTCGTCAATCTGTTTGCGGGTATAAGTCGCACAACCTTCGGCACAAATCGCGCCTACGTATTCGGCGTTGTCGAAAACGCCAAATCCTTTTCCGCTTGTCAAATCTTTGATTTCCACGAACGGCATGCCAAAACGGGTATCCGGTTTATCCGAACCATACAGTTTCATGGCATCGGCGTAGGTGATACGGGGAAAATCGGCCAAATCAATTCCTTTGATTGTTTTGAACAGATATTTGGTCAATCCTTCAAAAACATTCAATACATCTTCCTGTTCCACGAACGACATTTCACAGTCGATTTGCGTAAATTCCGGTTGGCGGTCGGCGCGTAGGTCTTCATCGCGGAAGCATTTTACGATTTGAAAATAGCGGTCAAAACCGGAAACCATCAGTAGTTGTTTGAACAATTGGGGCGATTGGGGCAAAGCGTAAAACTCGCCGGGATTCATGCGCGAAGGAACCACAAAATCGCGGGCGCCTTCAGGGGTTGAACCAATCAAAACCGGCGTTTCCACTTCCAAGAAATGCCGGTCATTCAGATAACTGCGCGTGGCAAAAGCCATTTGGTGGCGCAATTCCAAGTTGGAGCGCACAGATGTACGGCGCAAATCAAGGTAACGGTATTTCATCCGCAAATCATCGCCGCCGTCGGTATCGTCTTCGATGGTAAAAGGAGGTGTTTTGGCAGGATTCAAAACCGAGAGTTCCGAAACGATTATTTCCACGTCTCCGGTAGGAATATTCGGATTTTTATTGGAACGTTCGGCAACGACTCCTTTGGCTTGCACCACCCATTCCCGCCCTAATTTTTCCGCAAAGTCGCAGAGTTGAGCATTATTTTCCTGATTAAAAACCAATTGAGTTATTCCGTAACGGTCGCGTAAATCAACAAATATCATTCCGCCAAACTTCCGCGCTTTTTGTACCCAGCCGGACAAAATCACTTCCTGATCCAAATCTGCAATGCGTAATTCTCCGCAAGTATTCGTTCTATACATAATTTTTTTAACTTTTTCTTGAAATAATTTGCAAAGATACGGGATAAAAACCGGAATTACAAGGTTCAAAATATTTTTTACCGAAAAATTATTTATTCAAAATATTTATGTGTACATTTGCGGATTCTATATTTTTCAGTATGTCAAGTGTATTTGTCGCGTTCTTTTCATTTATCGTCAATATACCTTTGGGTAAATGGCGAAGTAAATATAAAAAATTCACTATTCCCTGGTGGTTAATCATTCATGCTTCGGTTCCATTGATTATAGCATTGCGTATTTGGTTAGGAACACCGCGGATGTTGATTCCTTTTTTTATTCTTTTGGCGGTGTTGGGACAATTAACAGGGAGAAAATTGGGTCAAAAGAGTTGATTTCAACAAAATATTTGAAATTATTTGTTTGTAGAATATCCGTATCATTTTCCTCAGGAAAAAACCAAACCTCCAAGACAATCATACATCCGGCTATAAGCAAAGATAAAAAAAATGCTTATCCCTAATAATCTGATAGCACTTTGTTTGTAAAAATACGCATATAATTTCATCGTTTTTGTTGATAACTGATTTGATAGTCAACCACTATCAACACAAGCCAGTAAATTTTTCGGGAAGTGGTAGCATGATCGACAATGTAAGTGTCAATTTCATTTTTGATAAATTCGGAAGGTAATAAATTCATAAGCCAAATATTTTTGAATATCAAAAATAATGACTACCTTTGCAATCGCTTTTGAAAAGAGTGATTCGGGGTGTAGCGCAGTCCGGTTAGCGCACCTGCTTTGGGAGCAGGGGGTCGTGGGTTCGAATCCCGCTACCCCGACGATTAAAAGACAAGCAGTTACAAAGAAATTTGTGGCTGCTTTTTTCTTGTTCGTGATTATGAAATCAAATAAATACGCCGCCATTGTTTCGTTTTGTTCGACAATGGCGGCGCACTATTTATTTTAGTCTTTTCTTATTTTTTCGCTTTTTCTTTGCCGGCGAGTTTCAATTGCTTTCTGTTTTGCATTTCATAAGCAATAGGAGCTCCTGTGAACAAAGAGGAAATTGTACCGATGATTAATCCCAACAACATTGCAAATGAGAAACTGCGGACGGTTTCTCCGGCAAAGATGAATATGATAATCAATACGATGAAGGTACACATACCCGTGTTGAACGTTCTGTCCAGTGTAGAATTGAGCGCTTCGTTGAACAGTTCGTATTTCGAGCGCTTCGGATACAGATGCGTATATTCACGCACACGGTCGAAAATAACCACCTTGTCGTTGATTGAATAACCGATTGCCGTCAATACGGCGCCGATAAATGTTTGATCGGCCTCCATTGAGAAAGGAAGGAATCCCCAGCAAATGGCATACATACCCAAAATAAAAATCGTATCAGCCGTTAGTGCGGCGATGGAGCCGACACTATAGGAAATATCCTTGAAACGCATCAGGATGTAAAGACCAATTCCAAACACGGAAAAGATAACCGCCCAGAATGCGCCGGTTTTAATGTCTTCAGCAATACTTGGCCCTACTTTTTGAGAACTTTGGATATATTCGTTGGCAAATTGATCATAAGTAGTTCCCGCTTCTAATAAAGGTTTAAAACCGTCATACAGTTTTTGGGTTATTTCTTTTTCCACACCTTCCGAATTATCCGCTATCTTATAGTTGGTTGAAACTCTTACTTGATTGGAAGTCCCAATGGTTATCACACTGGGCGAATTTTCTTCAAAGAAAGGATCCAGCATTTCTTGTGCCTCTACGGTATTGACCGGTTGTTCGAAGCGAACCACATAATTACGTCCTCCCGTGAAGTCGATGCCTTGATTTAATCCCCTTAATCCAAGCGCAAGCAGACAGATAAGAACGATAGCGATATTGATGCCATATACAAGTTTTTTATTTTTGAAGAAATCAAAGTGCATATTTATCAGGAAATTCTCCGTCAATTTGGTTGTGAACTTCAAATCCAACAGTTTACCCTTGTCCATAAAATAGGAATAAACTGCATGTGTCAGGAACACCGCTGTAAAGAAGGATATCAGAATACCGATAATCAAGGTGGTAGCAAATCCACGGATAGGGCCTGTACCAAATATAAATAAGATAATGCCGGTAAGAAGAGAGGTCAAGTTGGAGTCGAAGATAGCGGAGAAGGCTTTGTCGTATCCTTCTGCCACCGCATTTTTCAAAGTTTTACCTCCCCGAAGTTCTTCTTTGATACGTTCGTATATCAACACGTTTGCATCCACCGCCATGGCCAAAGCCAGCACAACACCGGCAATACCCGAAAGGGTTAACACGGCATGGAATGAGGCGAGGAATCCCAGCGTAAAGAATAAGTTGAGTAACAAAGCGCCGTCGGCAATCAATCCCGGTTTCCAACCGTACATGAAAATCAGGTAACCCATCAAGACAACCAAAGCAAACAAGAATGAAATGAATCCCTTGTTAATGGACTCTTGTCCCAGAGAGGGGCCGACAACGTCTTCTTGAATAATATGCGCCGGAGCCGACATTTTACCGGATTTCAATACGTTTGCCAAGTCCTTTGCTTCTTCCGGCGTGAAATGGCCGGTTATATTTGAACGTCCGTTGGGGATTTCACTGTTCACGGTCGGAGCCGAATAAACATGGTTGTCCAAAACGATAGCTACGCTTTTGCCGATATTTTCTTTTGTCAACCGCGCCCATTTTTTGGCGCCGTCGGAATTCATGGTCATATTTACTTCGGCATATTGGGAATTTTGACCAAAATCATCGGAAGCATCTGTTACCACATCACCTTCCAAAGCTGCTTTTCCGTCGCGGGTAGTTATTTTCAAGGCAAACAGTTGAAAAAATTCTTCTTTGGCGTCAATGGCTTTAACGCCCCACACCAATTTTAATTGACGGGGAAGCGCTTCCTTTACCTGACGCATATTTAAATATTGGTCAACCAAATCCATACTCCGTCTGTGAACCGTTCCAACAATAGAGCCGTTGGCGACCGGTTGTTGGGGGTCTAAATTCAGTAAAGCGAATAGCGGGAAATTTTTCAGATAAACTTCTGCCGAATTATCGATGTCTTCCTTGGTTTCTTCCGTTTCGCCTTCCAGCAACAAACTGCTGTCGGCTGCCGCTTCCGGAACCGTTTCGGCTTCGGTCGTTGCAACTGCTGCTGTTGTTTCTGCTTTTACTTCTTTATCGGCATCTAAGGATATCGCTTCTTCCGGTGCGTTGTTTTGCGCTTTAGCGATTGAATCGCGCACAATGGTATTGGCAGCCAGCAAAGCCTGATGAATTTCTTTTTCCTCAAATGTTTCCCAAAATTCCAAATTGGCGCTACCTTGTAACAAGGTACGAACCCGTTCTTTCTCTTTGATACCCGGAAGTTCGATGGAGATACGTCCATCTTCCATTTTTTGGATATTCGGGGCAACCACGCCAAAACGGTCGATACGGGTGCGCAACACGTTGAATGAATTGTCAATCGCGCTATTCAATTCCTTTCTTAATACCGCTATAACTGCGGCATCCGAACTTTGCGGCGTGATTTTTTCTTTCAATTCAAACGTACTGAAGATTGCGGACAAGCGCGCGTCGGGGTCCAACTTATGATACTCTTCGGCAAATAATGAAATATAATCTTTTTCACCTTTGGCCTGACGTTCGGTAGCAATTGCCAACGCTTGGTTGAAAATCGGGTCGGTATTATCGTTCGATAGCGATTTTAAAGCATCGGCCACGCCGATCTCCATAATCACACTCATACCACCTTTCAGGTCAAGACCTAAATTTAACTCCATGGTACGGCTTTTTTTCAGGGTATAACCCAACCATACTTTTTCTGTAGATAAAGAATCTATATACTGACTCTCTTTCGTTGTGTCTCCGGCTGCATATACTTTGGCTTTTTTGTAGATGTTATTTGTCACCAGTGTAAACGACAAATAAAACAGACAAACCAAACTCAGCAATACAGCGAAAACGGTTACAAATCCTTTGTTTTGCATTTGACTTTTATTTTATTTTTGACATTAATTAGCAATAGGCTTTTTTTTCAGCCTGCAAATATAGTATTTTTTAAGCAATCTCGATGAAAATTTGATGTAAATTATTCACTATTTAACCG
>BNXY01000104.1 GCA_025999935.1 Bacteroidia bacterium
GCTATTCTTCTATTAATCAATAAGATTCAGAATATTCCTCATTTTTATTCATCCGGTTGGCTGATTTTGTTTGTTCCGCTTTTGTATATTGGTATTGCCACTTACGTTTTTTATCGTCCGAAAATAAAATCGCTGATATGGAAAGTATTAGTGATGAATTTTATTTATTTTATTGGATTATTCATAACAATACTTATTTTATTGCTTGTGTTCGTGGCTATTTGGGCTTATTTTTATGACATATAAAGATATGTTATCTTTTGGTTTTCGGCAATAAATTATTGAAAACATTTTTTTATTTTGCAAAAAATAATGCAAACCAAATCTTGAATGATTTTTTTTAGTATTTTTGTCTTTAAAATAATTCAATTCCAAATTTTAAAACAAAAAGATCATGTTAAAAACATCCATTTCAACCGTTCTGAGTGAACAAGTGAATGCCGAATATTACTCGGCTTATCTCTATTTGACAATGTCGGCTTATGCCGACCGCGCAGGTTTCAAAGGTGTTGCCAATTGGCTTTTTGTGCAGGCGCAGGAAGAACTGGCGCACGGCACACACATTTACCAACATTTGCTCGAACGCGGCGCAATGCCCACGTTTGCCGACATCAAACTGCCGCAAACCGAGTTCAAAAGCATTGAAGAAGTTTTTGCCAAAACGTTGGCGCACGAGCAGCACGTCACGGAATTGCTAAACAACATCGCCTCCGTTGCCATGCGTGAAAACGACCACGCCACTTACAATTTCATTCTTTGGTATGTGAATGAGCAAATTGAGGAAGAAGCCACTGCCGACGAATTGCTGACAAAAATCCGCTTGATTGGCGACAATTCGGCCTTGCTCTACAACCTCGACACCGAGCTTGCTGCACGTGTATTTACCGACCCTTTTGCCAACAAAACGGCGTAAGTTGAGTTTTTAGAACAATGTAATGAATTTTTTCAATTAAAATCAGATACACCACACCGCATACAGCGGCACGGATTTTATGTTGTTTTCAAAACCGAAATTTCCGGCGGAAATGCGGATTGAATAGGGTGAGTTGAAAAAAAGAAGTTGATACCTCCCGATTTGGAAAATAATTATAAATTTACTACCTTTACCGCAATTATTTTTATAAATTTTTTTAAATCATGGAAAACAATATTTTAAAACTCAGTACAGAAGCATTAAAGGAAATTGCGAAAGACTTAAAAGACAAGATTGAAATCGGTCTTGCAAAAGAAGAGACAGAAATTGCCTGTCTGCCTACTTACATCAATCCGGGAAAGGATTTTGAAGGAAATGTGCTCGCATTGGATTGGGGCGGCACGAATTTTAGGGCATCCATTGTCGCATTTAAAAAAGAAGAAAAGCCGGTGGTGGTGGAAAATCTCAAAAAACCATTATCTTGCGTGGAAGTACAGGGCTTCTCGCAAAATGATTTGTTCAACGAAATCGCCAGCTTGATTGGTCAATTAAAAAGTTTGGACAGTACCGTTACGCACATCGGATATTGTTTCTCGTATCCGGCAAAATCGACTATTGAAGGAGACGCCATTCTGCTCGGCTGGACCAAAGAGATTGATATTCCGGAAATGGTGGATAAATTGGTGGGCGAACCCTTGCTTAAATACCTGAACAATTGCGAATGTATCAAAGAGAAAACCCAATTCAAAACCATCAAAGTGGTTAATGATACGATTGCCTGCTTGTTTGCAGGTTTGGCTCAACCGGGTTACGACAGTTACATCGGTCTGATTGTCGGCACGGGCACGAATATGGCGGCGCTCGTCAATAAGAAGAAAATTGAAAAGTTAGATGAAAAATACAATGGCGGCGAATTAATTCCGGTCAATCTTGAATCTGGAAATTTAGCGCCTACCACCGATAGAAAACGCAAAGGCGAATATCTTTCCGAGATAGATAAAAAAGTAACCGAAGAAACCAATCAACCGAAGCGGCAACTTTTTGAAAAAGCCATTTCGGGTGGTTATTTAGCCAAAATATTTGAAAAAAGTTATCCCGGTATTGAACTCGAACGGAAATTCGATGGCGAAAAACTGACCAATTTAATGAATTATCCCACTATATATAAGGAAGAATATATCGCTACCGCCCGGCAAATTTATGTTCGCTCGGCAAAATTGGTGGCTTCTTCATTAACCGGTTTGATATTGACCTTGGTGTCTTACGACGAAAAGACCCAATCACACGACAAATCCATCAGCAATATTTGTTTGGCTGCCGACGGAAGTCTCTTCTGGAGTGTAGATAAAAACGGAAAAGATTATAACAATTTGGTTTCGGAAAGTCTTCATGAATTTTTAGCCGAATTGGGGCTGAACCATATTCATGTTTATACCAGCCAATTAGACGATGCCAACTTGATTGGCGCGGCAATCGCTGCCTTGTCGTAAAAATCTTGAACCGTGATTTTATCTGAACCCTGATTTTAGTAAGATTCTCCGGATTAGCAGGATTGTTTCTCAGAATAAAATAATCTTGATAATCTTTAATCATACTAAAATCACGGTTCAGATAAAATCACGGTTCAGACTTTTAATACTGCGTAAACGATTTGGAAACAAACTCCAAGACTTCCGGTAGTTCCATACGCCAGTACGTCCAAGTATGGCCGCCGTCTTTTACGCGGTATTCGTGCGGAATATTCTTTGTTCTGAATAATATATGCAATTCGCTATTGTCTTTGTAAAGGAAATCGTCATCCCCGCAACTGATATACCAGCGGACTTTTTTTATTTTATTCAAATCTTCGGTAGAGGCATTGTTCAAAAGACTGTCAACGTTTTGTTTTTTTACGTATTCGTCTATTTGTTCTTTGGTCGCATTGGTGTTTTGACGCCAAGCTGCGGTAGTCGCACTCAATGGAGCGGCGGCGGCAAACAAATCCGGATGATGCAGGGTGTAAAAAATAGTTCCTCCGCCACCCATGGATAAACCGGAAATGGCGCGGTAGCGTTGTTCACTTCTGACCCGATAGTTTTTTTCGATATGCGGAATTAATTCCTTGAAAAAGAAGTCCTCATAAGAAAAACTTCCGTCGGGCAGGTTGAAATAACCCCGCACTTTGGTGTTCCCGTCCGGCATGACAATAATCATCGGAGCGGCTTTTCCCTCGGCGATGGCTTTGTCTGCAATGTGTTGTACCTGGCCAAATTGCACCCATCCGGTGTGGTCGTCGCCACTCCCATGCAAAAGATACAACACCGGATAACTCCGGTCGGTTTCATCATATCCCGGCGGAAGATAAACGGCATAATTCCGATCCATTTTCAGGATTTCACTCTTGATTTTCCGGGTTTCAAAAACCTGGCTTTTCTGCGCTGTTGCACTTATTAAGAAACCGAACAGCAAAAGGCTTGTTAACAAAATATTCTTCATGCGTATTTAATTTGTTAGTTAATAATTACGGCATAAAGATACTGTTTTTTTTAAATAAAAAAGCCATTTCTATATACAACTTATCAAAATAATGTATAATTTTGCAGCCGATTCGGTATAATTATACAAGATGAAAACAAAAAAAGAACGTTTATCTCTTATTTTGGACTTGGTTCGCAAACATGCGTTTGGTAATCAGGAAGAACTGCTGAAACTGCTTCATCAAAGCGGTTTTGAAGTTACCCAAGCTACATTGTCGAGGGATATCAAATATTTGAAAATCATCAAATCGCCGGATGCATCGGGAAATTATATCTATGTGAGTTCTGCAAAGAATATTTATTCAAAAAACAAGGTCTCCGATAAATCAGGGAATGAATTAACAGTTAAAGGTTTTATCTCCCTTGAATTTTCAGGCAATTTGGGCGTTATCAAAACCCGGCCGGGTTACGCCATGGGAATTGCTTCGGATATCGACGGCAAAGCCTCCCACATCATACTGGGAACCATTGCCGGAGACGACACTATCTTGATTATTCCCCGCGAAGGCGTGGAGAAAAAAGCAATCATTGAAGCATTAGAGTTTATCAATCAACAAATTAATTAATAATAAAAACCGGAAGGTAAAGTGAACGAAGCTAAAGTAGAGGTTTTAATTGCAAATGAAAGTCACATAGAATATGTGCAGACCATTTTGCAAACCATTGAAGACGCGGCGAAAGTACGCGGTACAGGCATTGCCAAACGCACGCCGGAATATCTGGAACAAAAAATGAGAGAAGGAAAGTCAATTATCGCTTTCGTGGATGGAGAATTTGCCGGCTTTTGTTATATCGAAAGTTGGGGCAATAAACAATATGTAGCCAATTCGGGCTTGATAGTCGTCGATAAATTTCGCGGCCACGGTCTGGCGCGAAGAATCAAGGAAAAATCTTTCGACTTGTCGCGAGAGCAATTTCCGGATGCCAAACTGTTCGGATTGACGTCCGGAGCAGCCGTGATGAAAATCAATACGGCGCTGGGTTACGTACCGGTCACTTTTGCCGATTTAACGGACGACGAAGCCTTTTGGCGGGGTTGCCAAGGTTGTGTCAATTACGACGTTTTGCAACGCACCAAACGACGCTATTGCATTTGCACGGCGATGTTGTACGACCCGGCGAAACAGAAAAATCGAAAATAAATAATTTACCGGTATGATTGAAAAAAATTATTTCAAAAGTATTCTCGCAATATTTATCTTGATGAGCGTTTTATCTTGCGACAGGTTTAATGAAAAAGAGTGCGTAATAAAGGCTATTGGAGTCGGCGAGGCAAGCATTTATATTGAATTGGGAAGTAAAAAATCCGAATGTAAGATTACAGTCAGAGAATAATTGATAATATTCCATAATATGAGAAAATTATTTTATATCATTAGTATTTGCATTTTAGTTGCTTTTGAACTGAATGCCAGAGATATATCTTTATCTCTTAATTATTTTTACATAGGTGCAAAAGAAAAATATGCACATTCTATTCCAAAAGGTCTTGACAACCACGGAATTGGAATTCAAGGAAATTTTCATTTGAAAAACAAATTTTATTTGCTTGCCGATGCCGGTTACTATTTTGATTCACACTATATAGAAAAATCATCCTCAACAAATTATGTAAGTTATACAGATAGTTATTTAAGTTGCTATTCGGCAAATGTTAATTTTGCCTATCGCATAGGAAGCTTAAAATTTTGCGTTTTACCTTATATGGGTATTGGTTTGTTTGATGAATATTCCCAGCAACGATTCAAAGGCGACGGCTCCAATTCATATCCACCATTCGTTTTTATTGACAA
>BNXY01000105.1 GCA_025999935.1 Bacteroidia bacterium
AACATTTTCTTTGGGGTATTGCTGATTTATTTCCTGTTGTGGTTACCGCCTGTCCAACAGAAGATAAAGGATATCGCTTTGCAGGAAGTGATGAAAAAAACACAGGGAAAAGCGAGTATTGAAAACGTTCAATTCCGGCCATTCAATCAGCTGCTTTTGGAGAAAGTGTATGTTGCCGATTTGAAAGGCGATACGCTCCTTTACGTCGAAAATCTGAAAGCGGGTTTTAATCTTTTCAAGTTGTTGGATAAGCAATTATTGATTCATTCGGTAGTCTTGGATAATTTTGCCGTTCATCTTTCCAAAGACAGCCTCGATTTTCCGTTTAATTTCCAATTTTTGGTCGATGCTTTTGCTTCCGACACTATCCAATCGTCTGATAACGAGCAATTAAAGATTGAGATAGATGATGTCCTGTTGAAAAACGGTAGGCTCACTTACGATATTCTATCCGAACCTGTTTCGGAACCCGGTTTATTAGATTCACATCATATTGACATTCGGGATTTTAACGCGGAGATAAAACTGAAATCCATTGATTTGGAAAAATTGAATGTCGCTGTTTCGAAATGGTCTTTTCGGGAGAAAAGCGGTTTTACATTGGCGCAATTGGAACTGAAACTTCGTTCGGACAAAGAACACATTTATCTCAACGATTTAACGGTAGCTTTGCCCCAATCCGAAATATCCGTAACGGAGGCGATATTGGATTATTCCGGCAGGAAATTGGATGAAATTTTGACCGGCGCCGCTTACTCTGCTGTCTTTTCTTCCGGCAAACTGAATCTCGGCGATTTTAGTTGCTTTTCTCCGAAACTGAATGATTTTACCGAAGACCTGACTTTTTTCGGAGAGCTAAACGGCTGTTTGCCTCAAATCATTCTTCCCCAACTTCAGGTCGATTACGGAAAACACCTGCATTTGAAGGCGGATGCCCAATTGGCGGATTTCAATTGTTGGGAAACCACTCCTTTTGAATTGAATTTGAAAAGATTTTATATCGACGAAACCGAAATCAAACAAATCTGTTTTGGAAAAACTGTGATGAAAACCGCCAAATTTCCTGCCGGATTAGATACGGTTTCCATGACCGGAAAACTCAGCGGCTCCTTGCCGGATTTAACACTCAGGTTAGATATCCGGAGCGGAATCGGCGATTTTAATTTACAAAGTGCCGGCGGATATATGCTTGAATCCGGAAAAATGAAAGCGCAGGCGAATGTAGATGTCAAGCGATTGAAATACAACGGCTACACCTATCAAGATATAGAAGCCGCTGCATATTATGCGGACGATAGTTTGGCGATTAAAATAAATAGCGAAGATGCGAATCTACCCTTGCAATTGCAGGCTTCCGTTTGTTTAGCGAAGAAAAATCCTTCCTTGAAATTACATACTGTTTTGGATGAGATTCATTTGGATTCCCTGCATTTTTTGCCGAAATACCCCGGTTTGGAATTATCGGGGGAAATAGATGCCGACATCAAAGGATTTGATCCGGAGCGGATGAGCGCGACCCTTACGGTTGATTCATTGAATTTTACCACACCCTCCGGTTCTTTCAACGATTCCCCGATTGTGATTTCCTACGATGCAGGGTCGGATAACCGAAAGCAATTGAATATCCGTTCCAGCGTTTTGACTGTTCGCGGGAAGGGACAGTTTACTTACGAAGGAATCAGCCGGTCGGTAAAAAATGTGTTTCCGACACTATTTCCGGCCGAAAAAAATAAAATCCACAAAACGCAAACATTTCCGGAAGAATTTAATTTCTTTGTTGCCATTCGTCAGGCGAATACAATCACAAAGTTATTGGGAATGGGGGAAACGCATATTCCAGACTCTGCACTGTTTGTCGGAAAATACAATGGAAACGATTCTGTCCGGAATCTGCAAACGACGGCATTTTGTCTTTTCAGTGAAACGGATACGGCGCGTTTGGATTTGAATTTATCGAATATTCAAAACCATCTGGCAGTTCATTTGGAACTGGATAATAATTCGCCGCAATATGATTTGGACGGAAATATCGGAGCGGAAATTTCATTCATTCCCCATCCGGAAAATCAATTTCCCGACATGAACATCGCGCTGAAACCCGGTTCGATGACCTTGAACGAAACCGCTTTTCAGATTTATCCGGCAGAGATAGCGATTGCCGGTAACCGATATGAAATCAACAATTTCGCCTTGCGACATTCCAGTTCGGAATACCTGAAAATAAATGGGATAATCTCAGACGAAAGAAGCGATTCGTTGGTAATTAATATCAACCGGTTTCAAATAGAGACAATTTTATCTGCACTGAAAAACAAGATTCCACTGTCAGGCGTGGCTTCCGGCGATATTTCCGTTTCACAACTGATGACAAATCCTTTTGTCCTGACACGCAATTTTTCAATCGAAAAACTCTTTTTTGATAAAAATGCCATCGGCGATTTGAAATTGATAAGCGGTTGGAATTCAGAGCGAAAAGGCTTGACGTTCAGAGCGATATTAAATAATCCGGAACAAATGGAGTCAGTCGTTTCGGGAATTGTTTTGCCGGAAAAAGATTCCCTTTCGTTGACCGGAAATATTCAGGGACTCAAATTAAAATGGTTTACCGATTATTTGTCCGATGATTTTTATGGGATAGCCGGCGAATTGGGCGCAAACATTAAAGTAAATGGGAAAATTTCAGCGCCCTTTGTATCCGGGACGGCTTATTTGAAAGATGCCTCAGCCGGCGTAAAAAAACTCAATACGCTGTATCGTGTTTCGGATTCCGTTTTTATAGAGCAGGATAAGATTGTTTTTAACAATTTTATCGTATATGACGAAACGAAGAGGAATGCTAAAATTAACGGAACCATCGGGCATAAATATTTTTCAGGCATGAATCCCAATTTGACTTTGGATTTCAATAACTTTTTGGCGCTAAACAATGCCCAACAGACCGACAGTCTGTTTTATGGATTGCTGCGAATGAACGGAAGTTTGAATGTGATTTCTCAAAATAAGAATTGGCTGATTCAGGGGAAACTCAGTAACGGGAAAACAAACAAAGTGATGATAAATATGCCCGAAGAGGCGGTTGAAGCGCAACGTTACAGCTGGATAACTTATCTCAATACGGAAGATGAACCGGATAAACCGGCGAAGGAACAAAGCGCGGAACCGGCAACCGCTTTTTCACTGCCTCTCAAATTGCACATCACTTTTTCGATTGACCCGAATTTGAATGTGGGCGTCATTTTCAATCCGAATACCCGCGATGCCGCACAGGTTACCGGTAACGGGCTATTGGATTTTACTTACGATTTGAATAATTCCAATATGAATTTGCAAGGAAATTATGTAATTGATGAGGGAAAATGCACTTTGACATTGAAGAATATTACGAGAAAAACATTTTTGGTACAACAAGGCGGCAAACTGAATTTCAGAGGAGCGCCAATGAATACCACTTTCGACCTGACGGCGGTGTATAATCTACGGACAGATTTAACGACACTTGATCCGGGTTTCGCCAATCTGATGTCCGCAACGAAAATTCCGGTCAATTGTCTGCTGACGGCAAGCGGCAACATGAACAACATGCAACTGAAATACAATGTGGAACTGCCGAACGAATCGGACGAAATTAAACGAAAATTAAACAGTCTGATGTACACCGATGATATAAAGATTAAGGAAATCGCTTATTTGTTGGCGTTTGGCTCTTTCTTGCCGGTCAATTCAAGTTCCAATATGGGCAATACCGTCTGGACTTCTTTGGCATCTTCCTCCATCACTTCGCAATTAAATAATTTATTGTCGGGCGTATTGAACGATAACTGGACAATAGGTACGGATTTGCATACCAACGACGCCAATTTTTCGGAAATGGATATGGACGTAAATGTTTCCACTCACTTGTTTAATAACCGGTTGACCGTGAACAGCACGATCGGCTATCACAATAGTTTGGCGCAAAGCGATAATTTTACCGGCGATTTCGATTTTGAATACAAATTATCGCCCAATGGCAATGTGGTTTTGCAATTTTACAATGTTACGAACAATCAATATTACGATAAAGCAAAGACTACGCAAGGATTGGGGATCGCCTATAAAAGGACGGGACGGACTTTGAGGCAATTATTCAGAAGTTTTAGCAGTAAGAAAAAATGAAGACAACAAACAAAAATAAAACGACGAGAAGGAATATTACCGCACTTGGACTTTTGTTCTTTGCGCTCTTCTTTTCGTCCTGTTCCACGACCAAATTCCTGTCCGAAGAGCAATATCTTTTGGATAAAGTTTCCTTGAAAACCGACTCGACCGAGATATCCAAAATCGAACTCATGGATTTTATCCGGCAAAAACCCAATAGCCCGAAAATCGGATTGATGATTTATAATATAGTAAATAACGATTCCTCTTGGATTAAAAAGATGATTCGCAAAATAGGCGAACCGCCGGTCATTTACAATCCCAATTCCGTCAATCAGTCAATCAATGAATTGTCGATTGAAATGAAGAATCAAGGCTTTTTAAATTCGAGGGTACATGCGGTGGTCGATACAACCGGGAAAAAGATTTCCGTAGATTATCATGTGCATGAAGGAATCCCATACCGGATAAGGAATTATACACTTCGGTTGCCGGAAAGACAAAGGAACAGCCAGACGGAAATGTCCGGCGTCCGAAGAAACCGGTTATCCGGAATCGGCAGCTGGGCACAAAACCGGAGCAATGCACCCTCGTCTATTCAATCGCCGGTTATTAAACCGGACGCAATTTTTGATATGAGTGTTTTGGAACAAGAGATAAACAGGGTAAGTAATCTGTTGCGAAATCAAGGATATTATGCCCTGACGGTTGATAATCTGCATTATTTAGCCGATACGACTTTGCGTTCCAATCAAGTGGATTTGACCTTGATGCTGAAAGATAGCACAGCGGCCAAAGTCTATCGGGTTGAAAAAGTAAAAGTATTCAGCGGCTATGACCCTTTGAATAGCGAGAACTACAAAATTACGGATTCGCTTGTAAATAAAGAGATTGAAATTTATTATGATTCCTTTCATTTCCTGCGCCCTAATGTCATTGTCAATAAAATCGGGGTACGTCCGGGTAGCCCGTTTCGCGACAGAGCGGGCGAATCCACTTTCAAACTTTTCCAAGCAATGAACGCTGTCGGACGGGTGGACGTGGCCTATAAGGAAGGAAATTA
>BNXY01000106.1 GCA_025999935.1 Bacteroidia bacterium
TTTTGTTGTATGTCGATTCAAGCGGATGCAGCAGTTGCAAGTTGAAACTTTTTGAATGGCAACAAGTAATTGCCGATGCGGATAGTTTGTTTGGAGAAAAACTGAGTTTTCTTCTTTTCTTTCAACCTAAAAACAAAAAAGAAATGGAGTTTATGTTCAAAAGAGATAAATTCAATTATCCTGCTTTTATTGATATGAATAATCGCATCAATCAATTGAATCATTTCCCAAATGATCAATCTTATCAGTGCTTTTTGTTAGATAAAGATAATAAGGTGTTGATGATTGGCAATCCTATGTTGAATCCGAAAATTTGGGAATTATACAAAAAGCAAATTTCGGAAAATAAAACAACAAAACAAGAAAAACAGACATTGGTTGAAGTAGATAAAACAACTTATGATTTCGGAAATATTAAGATTGGCGAAAGCAGTCAAGCTGTTTTTCAACTGAAAAACACAGGCGACTATCCTTTGATAATCAATCATGTATCCACATCCTGCGGCTGCACGGCTGTGGAATGGGAGAAACAACCCATTGAGCCGGGAAAAACTGCAAATATCAAAGTGGAAATAAAACCGGAAGAAGACGGATATTTTAATAAAACGATAGATGTATATTGTAATGTGAAAGAATCGCCGGTAAAGCTGACTATCAGCGGGACGGCAAATAAATAACAGGAGTATTAACCCAAAGGGAAAAAGGGGCGGAAAATTGTCTTCTCTCGCAAAAGTTTCGACAATGCAAACCACCCCGGACACCCTTTATAAAAAGAAATGCCCGACAAAGATAAACAATTAAAATGAAAAATCGCTTGCAAAGCAAGCAAATTAAAAAAGATGGGAAAGTTTAGCTTTCCAGATGGTCTTATAACTTAATCTGATTAAGTTATTTTCACTAAAACCATAAGGTTTTAGCACCGGTTTGTCCGGATTGATATTAAAAACAATTATTCACTTCATATAAAAAATTAACAAATATGAATAAGAAAATTTTGTTCGGAATCGCCGCATTGGCGATTGCAACAGTGAGTGTAGTAAACGTGAATTTCAATTCACAAAGTAATAATTTGTCCGATGTTTCTTTGGCTAATGTGGAAGCGTTGGCACAAGAAGCCGATTATACCTGTAACTGTAATCCCTTTTTTCAAAGTGAGACATGCTGTACAATTCATATAAATAGCAATGGCAACACTATACCTATGGTAATTCACGGATTAAGAATATAACATAAACGGTTTAGGGACAAATCAATTACTATATAGTCTGACTTATTAGATTGAAATTTTATTTTGCACAAAAATCAAAATGAGTCAGACTATTTTTGATAATATTAAAAAGAAAAAAGTCTATGAAAAATAAAAAATACATTGGGTTTATAATTATGGTTTCGTTTACATTTTCTTGTTCTAACCAAAATGACACGAAGAATTCTTATGACTTTACAGAAAGATTGAAAATACACCATAGCAAAGAGCTTATTTTATCTAAGGATTTTTTAATTCCCCAAGCAATTTGTATTTACGATTCTGTCATTATTATTGAAGATAAAAATCAAGGGTTCTTTTTTCATGCATATAATTTGAATACAGGAAATAAATATGCTGATTTCGGAAATTCTGGTGTTGGTCCCGGCGATTTTAATATGCCAACGACAATGTTTGTTGACAAAAACAAGTCGGAATTAGTAGTTTTAGATCAAAATCGTTCCCAAATATCTTATTATAAGATTAAAGATATTATTAATAATAACTTTAATAATTTTCATCAAGATCAAATAAATCAGAACGCAAGTCGCATTATCCAACAAAACGATTCCGTATTATATTGTCTGGGATTATTTTCAGAGGGAATGATTAGAAAAGATATTCGAGGAAAAACAATTGGATATGATTTGAATTATCCCGAAATACCTAATGAAAAGTTGACTCCGGTAGAAAAATTTCTTTTGTTTCAAGGCGAAATAATGATGAAGCCGGACAAATCTAAATTTGTTTACATCTCTACCCGTTGTGATTTATTAAAAATAATAGCAATAGAAAAGGATTCACTAAAGGAAATTATTACCCTCAATACCTATTTTCCAAAATTCAAAAAAGAACCATCAGGTATAGCAATATCAAGAGAAAACGCCCTTGGATTTACTTCTATTGCAACAACAGATAAGTATATTTATGCTCTATTTAGTGGCAGAGACATGGTTCAATATCCTGAAAATTTTTATTTCTCCGATTATATATATGTGATTGACTGGAATGGAAATTTGATAAAAAAAATAATTTTGGATAAAGATGCATGGAAGATGTGTATAGATGAAGAATCGAAAAAACTATATACAATTCATTTTGAAATGGAAAAATATGATAGCAATGTTCAATTCTTTGTTTATGACGATGTATTATAAATGCAGGCGATTACATCATAGTAAACAAATTAGCCTACGGCGCAAGAATCGTGAAAAATTTCAATTTCATGAAGGGCGGCAAATTTGAAACATTCCGGGTAAAAGGATTTGGAAAAGTGAAGCGGAATGACGTGATTGTTTTCAATTTCCCGTATTCCGACTGGAGCAAACTGCAACCGGATTTGGGTGTTTTTTATTTGAAACGTTGCGTGGCCATTCCGGGAGAAGGGAAACGGGGGTGGTTCACTGCGAGTGTAGAAAAAAATTGCACTACTGTGGACTATTATTCAGCATGTTACCCTGTGTCTTGTGGAGAAATATTTAATTGTAGTAATTAAATGTATTTATGCAGAGAAGATTATGTATATTATTTAGCTTTCTCGTATTGTTAGCCGGTTGTAATAACAAGGGGAAAGAACAAGTTGAAATCGGAGATTTGCCTAAAAAAACGATTACAATACATCCGTCAGACATTACCAAAGAAGAAATTGGAGATTTTTTCACGTTGGATTCGTATATCATTCTTTCCAACAAAGAAGTGTTTGGAGAAATTAGAAGAATTGTCATGGTGGATAGTAGTATCTATATTTTGGATCATACATCAAGATTTTTTTGTTATGATATGACCGGTCACTTGAAATATATAATTGATAAACGAGGGCAAGGGCCTCAGGAATATCTTAGCATAGAAGATTTTGGCGTAGATCAACTATCGAATAAATTGTTTATTTATGACGATCTTTTAAGAAAATTATTCATTTTCGACAAAAATACAGGCGATTATATCTCTGAAATTTCTACAAAATACATGCTTCCTGAAAAAATGGGAATTATAGATGGCACTTTCTTTTTCAGTTGTTCGGATAATCGTCGAGTTACCACTAAAAAAGAACAAAGGTTTCATTTATTCTATTCTGAATCCGGCGAAAAAATAGATGATTATTATTTGCCGCATGACGCTTTTGCAGAATTTCATTTTGGCCTTCTCAAAGGTTACCCATTCTATTACAACGAAAACAAGTTGTTTTTTAATATACCGTTTGACAGTCGGGTGTATCTTTTGAATAGAGAACAGATAGACCCGTTATACGATATATATCTTCCGAATCAATTGCCCAAAAAGCAGATTGAAGATAAAATTAACCACATAGACTTGGTGCGTTCGGATTATGCTTATGGACTTAGCAATATTTTTGAAACCGGACAAAAGCTTTGTTTTACTTTTACAAAAGATGGATTTTATAATACCTGTTTTTATGATTTGACATCAGACAAAGTATTATTTTGCGGTCCCAGAGCACTCGGAACTGCCAGAAAAAATGTCCTTTTCTTTTCGTTAATCAATGGCGTATATGATGGTAAATTTTATGCACTTGTTCCTCCGGGTGAAATTATTGAAAAACGAGAAACGCATCCTGAATTTTTTTCCGAAGATTTAATGAATATTTCTTTCGGTGACAATTGTGTAATTGCTTTTTATAAGGTTTTTTAATTATCGAATTGGAATAGTGAATAAATTATTTAGGAGGCGATTTACTCTATGTTAAGCAAAGGAGCGATTTCAAAAGCATTACACTTTTGAACCGCTCTTTTGCTTATTTCAATTGATAAGCATTATTTGATTTGCAATCAGATGACAATCCTCTATTGATCCTGAATGAAGGAAATTTTGAAGTTTTGTTTGATTCTGCATCTTACCGTTGATAGTTAAATTACAATTCATGAAATATTTTTGGAAACCCCTCTTTAAGCATTTGCTAATCGGTATTAAGATATTTGTAACAGCTATCTTGTTAGCTATCATTTTGCGTATTTTCGTCCTCTCCTCTTTCCACATCCCAACTCCCTCGATGGAACCATCCGTTTTGGCAGGCGACTACATCATAGTAAACAAATTAGCTTACGGCGCAAGAATCGTGAAAAATTTCAATTTCATGAAAGGCGGTAAGTTTGAGACATTCCGTGTAAAAGGATTTGGAAAAGTAAAGCGGAACGATGTACTGGTTTTCAATTTCCCCTATTCCGACTGGAACAAGCTGCAACCGGATTTGGGTGTTTTTTACCTGAAACGTTGCGTAGCCATTCCGGGAGAAGGGAACCGGAGATGGAACCAGATTTGCAAACGATAAAATGAATGGAACGCAAATGACACAAATCACGCAAATATACACGAATTTTCTAAAAAATTGCCCGAAGGGTAAATTTGCGTGTATTTGCGTCATTTGCGTGCTGCCCTTCCTGTTAGCGCTGTCCACCGTTTTTGTGATAGACCGCCATTTGGCCAACGGCGTGGTTTCCGGTAAATATTTCTGGTTTTACGGGAGTATGGGGTGTAACTACTCAGGTCACCTTCCGCATCCCACAATCACGAATTAATCAGATAAATAAAATATTGTTACTACTCAGCTCGGGTCAGCAGTAAAAACAGGTGTTTGTGCGAAAAGGCGCATAGCGCCAACATCTTTGTAGCCGTGTGCGTAAGCGCACGGTAATAAGGGCATAAACAAACCCATAGCTGCGTAGCTGCGCCACTTTTATTCGAAGAATTCAAAC
>BNXY01000107.1 GCA_025999935.1 Bacteroidia bacterium
ATATCGTAATAATAAAACGGTGTTTGTAAATTTCTAAATTTTTCTACTGGAAACATGAATGGTTTATTATTTGAATAAATTATCGCTAAGCGCCTGTAAAGCGCGTTTCTTATCTTTTGAATTGACCAAAAATGAAATATTGTAATTGCTTCCGCCATAAGAAATCATGCGAACCGGAATATCCTTCAGCGCGTTTACCGCTCTGGATTCAAATCCCAGATTGCTCCAATCCAAATCGCCGACTACGCAGATAATGGTCATATCGCAGTCAACAGTTACGGTGCCGTATTTTTTCAAATCGTCCACAATTTCGGTCAGATGCTTGGTTTTGTCGATGGTTACGGAAACGCCCACTTCGGAGGTGGCGACCATATCAATCGCTGTCCGGTAATTCTCGAAAATCTCAAAAACCTTACGCAGAAAACCGTGTGCGAGCAACATCCGTCCTGATTTAATGCGGATAGCGGTAATTTCGTCCTTTGCCGCCACCGCTTTGATTCGCTCTTTTTCCATCTGATTGGAAATCAGTGTTCCGGGGGCATCCGGGTACAATGTATTCAGCAAATGAACAGGAATATTGTTTAATTTTGCGGGCAAGATACACATCGGATGCAGAATTTTGGCGCCGAAATAGGACAATTCCGCCGCTTCCTCAAATTGGAGGCGCCGGATGAGCGAAGTCTGTTCTACATAACGTGGATCATTGTTTTGCATGCCGTCGATGTCTGTCCAGATTTGAATTTCCTCAGCTTGAATGGCTGCTCCGATGAGGGAAGCGGTCAGGTCGCTACCGCCTCTTCCCAAGTTGTCGATTTCGCCATAAGCGTTTCGGCAAATGTATCCCTGTGTAATATAGATATTTGCATCCGGATTAGCATCTAATAGTTTATGCAGTTTTTCACGGATATAAACCGGGTCCGGTTCGGAATTTTTGTCTGTGCGCATAAAATCCAATGCCGGAATCAAAACGATATTTGCTTTTTGTTCGGCCAACAGAAGCTGCATCAATGAAGAAGAAATCAATTCTCCTTGTGCGAGAATCACTTTTTCCTCGAATAGCGTAAACAAATCTTTGGTAAAAGTCCGGATGTATTTAAAATGTTCTTTCAACAAATCTTGCGCCTGCAATTTGTATTCTTCGGTCGAATACAATTCGGAAACATGATTCAAGTATTGGATTTCCAATTGGTTGATAATTTCATTGGCTCCATCCGAATTTTTCTTATAGAGATAATCGGCAATATCCACCAAGGTGTTTGTCATTCCCGACAAAGCGGAAAGAACAACGATTTTCTTTTCTCCCTTTTGAATTAATGCGGCCACATCCTTCAATTTTGAAGCTGAGCCAATGGATGATCCACCAAATTTTAAGACTCTCATACGGCAAATTATATTTGGTGCAAAGGTAAATAAAAAAGTCGTAAGTAAAAAGCAATATTTTAAATAAACGCATTGAGAAAGCCCGGAAGGAGTTTAATAATCGTCCTACCCCGGATTACACCGGGGTTACCCAAATTTAACAGATTTGTAATCATTCATAGCCAAACGACTTAATTCTCTGACAGACAGACCCGAAAATAATCTTTTGAAAAAAGGTATTAAAAGCAGAATAATTATGCCCGAATCTCAAAACATAGAATACAAATCCTCGTGGCAGGCACGATAGATGTATTGGGCTGATTCCGGAAGTTTCATTTTATTTTTTATTTACTTCTCTATTAGCAGATTCAATGGCTCCAAACTGTCTTTTTTTAATTTATAGTTGCACATTTAATAAAAATTAGTACTTTTGCACCCATAATTTTAAAAACACGCTATGTATGCTAAGAAACATTTTATCTTTATTTTTATTCCTTTGGCTGATGCCCGCTATACTTTGTGCGCAAACAAAGAACACTGTAAGCGGGAAAATAACGGCGCAATCCACGAAAGAACCGTTAGTGGGTGCGACAGTGGCGGTGAAAGGCGCCAAGATCGGCACAAGCACCGACATTGATGGCCGTTACACGCTCACTTTACCCAACGACATGACAAAAGCCGTAATCGTAGTTTCTTATTTAGGTATGGAAAGCAGCGAGGCGACGTATGACGGATCAAACCAGACAATCCACGTCGCTTTGTCGGAACTGGCGCAAAGTATCGACGAAGTGGTGGTTACGGGTTATACCAATGTGCGTAAGGAAAGTTATACGGGCAACACAACGACCATCAAAAAAGAAGATATGGCCAAAGTGTCGCCGAACAACATCCTCAAATCTATTCAGGTGTTTGATCCTTCATTTCGCTTGCAGGAAAATATTTCGCTTGGCTCCGATCCCAACGCATTGCCCAACATCTCGTTGCGCGGACAGACTGCGCTCGACATGCCGCTGTTTAGCGCAGGGTCTGATATTTCACGCCAAAACCTGCTCGGAAACAACAGTTTGCCTATTTTTATCCTCGACGGTTTTGAAGTCAAGGTGGAACGCATTTATGACCTCGACCTCAACCGCGTGCACAAGTTCACTATCCTGAAAGACGCTGCGGCTACGGCATTGTACGGATCGCGCGCCGCCAACGGCGTTATCGTTATTGAAACACATGCGCCGCAGGTGGGTAAACTCCGCGTGGCGTACAATATGACGTGCAAAGTGGAAACGCCCGATTTGTCAAGCTACAACCTGATGAATGCTTCCGAAAAACTGCAAGCCGAAGTTGATGCGGGAGAATTTCTGAACGCAACCAAAGACGGCTATGATTGGGATAAGTATATGAATTATTACCTTCCCCGCCTGTCGGATGTGAACCGGGGCGTGGATGTCGATTGGACGCGAATCGGATTGCGCACGTCGTTAGGTACCCGCCACAGCTTGTTTGTTGACGGAGGAGAAAAAAATATCCGTTGGGCGGCCGAATTACGGTACAATCAAGGTAATGGTGTAATGCAAGATTCGCATCGCAACACTTACGGCGGCGCAATGAGTATTGATTACCGCATTGGCGGATTTCAACTGACCAATACAGTGGATTTTACGGTTATGTCGAGCGGCGACTCACCCTACAAGTACGGCGATTATTCGCACAAGCAACCTTACGCCGAGTTGCGCGACCCCTTTACCGACAAATGGGTACAGGTATTTCCGTATCACGTGGCGGCGCGTTCGGCCGACAGAGTGAACCCGCTTTACGAATCGGATTATTTAAATTCTTATTCGATAAGCGGTTATAAGACATTGAGTGACAAATTGGGCGCGAACTATTTCATTAATTCGGCGCTCACGGCAAAAGCGTGGGTGGCAGTGGAAACAACGACGCGCGAATCAAAAAACTTTCTTGACCCCGAATCGCGCCTGTTCTACGGTTCAACAGCCGACATGCGCGGAAGCCTCAACATCGTCGGTAGCGAATCGTTGGCTTACGACGTCAATCTGATGTTGCTGTTTAATAAGAATTTAAACGGTCACATCATAAACGCTACATTGAACGGCTCAATACACCAGGACGAAGTGAGCTATCTTTCGTCGGAATACAGAGGGTTTGCCAATGGCGGCAATTCGTCGATCAACGCAGCTGCTCAGCTACCGGTAAAACCGTCGCGGTCCAGCAACAAAAACCGGCTGACAAGTTTGCTGGGCTTTGTCAATTACTCGTACCTCGACCGCTACCTCGCCGACGTTTCATTTCGTTTAGACGGTTCGTCGCAGTTTTTTAATGAAATGCGCTATGCACCGTTCTGGGCGACCGGCGCAGGTATCAATTTGCATAAATTTGACTTTGTGAAAGATACGGAATCTATTTCAACATTAAAAATAAGAGGTTCTTACGGACAATTGGGAAAAGTAACATTCCCGCCCTTTGCGGCCATTTCGACTTATACCTCAACTTCTGTTGACGGTTGGTATTACACCGGTATCGGCAACGTATTGCAATACCTTGGAAACGATAAACTTACATGGGAGAAAACCAATGTAACAGACCTCAGCCTCGAAGCCGGATTGTGGAAAGGCAAACTCTGGTTTAAAGGCACTGCTTACAACAAAAATACAACGGACATGATAACAAGTATCACCATCCCTGCCTCGTCGGGTTTCACCACCTACATGGACAACTTGGGACAGGTAAACAATCGGGGCGTTGAATTTGAATTGCGCTCGAACGTCCTGCAAAGGCAAGATTGGAATTTGTCCGTATTCGGAACACTGGCGCATAATAAAAACAAGATTGTGAAAATATCGGAAGCGTTGAAAACCTACAACGAATTGGTAAACAAACAATACGCTTCATATAACGAGAATGCTGCCGATTCCAAATACGCCCAATTGCATACCAAGTTTATCGAAGGCGGCTCCATCTCTTCCATCTTTGCAATGAAATCGCAAGGGATTAACCCCGCCAACGGTAAAGAAATATATGAACGTCCCGACGGCACAATCACTTATGAATGGAACGCCGCCGACATGCAAATTGTAGGAAACACCGAACCTACAGCGCAAGGTTCGTTCGGATTCAACCTGATGTGGAAACGTTTATCTCTCTTTACTTCATGCCTTTATCGTTGGGGAGGCGATCAATACAACGCCACCATGGTAAACTACGTGGAGAATGTGTCGCTGATGAATACCAACGCCGACAAGCGCGTAGGCACGCAACGTTGGAAAAAACCGGGCGACATTTCATCACTCAAAGACATTGCCGACCAACGCTTGGTCACGCGCCCGACTTCACGTTTTGTGCAAAGCGACAATACCTTGCAACTCAATTCGGTTTCGTTGAGTTATGATGTCAGTTCAAAAGAGCTGAAACGTATGGGGATGAGTATGTTGCGATTTACGGCAAGTACGGAAAATGTAGCTTTCTGGAGTACAATCTTTCGCGAGCGCGGATTAAGCTATCCTTATTCCAGAACCATCAATTTTTCCATCAATGCAACCTTTTAATT
>BNXY01000108.1 GCA_025999935.1 Bacteroidia bacterium
TATTGTCGGAAGCAATGCCGGCGACGGACAGGAAATCTATGTGGTTTATGAGGAATCGAAACTTAATAAAATATACGGTAGGGTAGGCGTTACTTGCAATATATCAAATGATGTTAAATGGCAAAATTAAACCTTTACAATAGTGAAAATTTACAATAAATATCTGAGTGTATTTTGTTTAATATATGTCATAACCATTATAATGATATTTCATAATGCAGATGTATATTCATGGGGAATATTTTTCATAATGCCTTTTTATGTTTTTTTGATATTTACAGTGGCGATGTTATCATTGATTAAAAATATTAAAATATTAAAAATAATATATATCATTTTGTCAGGAAGTTCTTATTTGCTCATTGTTTTTAATTCTTCATTCAATGTTTATTTTTTTTTGGGAACAGTAATAATTCCACTATTTTTAAGTTGGATAATAAACATATTTATTGCGAAGAAAAATATTTATGTTGAATTTTGGGGATTGTTTTTTAATTTTTTATTAAGCATCGTTAGCATTTTAATTTTTTGGCATTAAAATTAAACCGATAAAATAATGAAAAGTTTAAGGCTATTTAGTATTCCGTATCTCATCTTTACGTAGGGCAAACGCATCTTAATTTGTAGCAAAACAAAACCTTATTTTAAACCCTAAATCAAAAAAAACCACCTCATTAGCAAAGGATTATATTGCCATACAACCCTAACCTTATTCCTTGTTTTTTCATTGTTAAAATGAGTTGAGCAACTCGATGGTTTAGAGTTGCGGCAACTCGACGCAGGAGACTTGCCGCAATTACGACAGGGTGAGTTGGGCAACTTATCCATACAAAACAAAAAAATTATAAATAACACATTAAATTTAATAAAAAAACATTAAATTTGCAATAAAATAGGAAACCAAATTTTTAGAATTATTAAAACATGAAGAAATTTGTATTATTTATTACATTAGGGTTGCTAATCGTAACCTATTCTGCGATAGGAGACTCTTGGAGCGCATACACATCCGATTTTTCATTTGTGAGTGACAAATTGAATTTGAACGTAAAACTTCCCAAATGAAACCTATAGAAAAATTATTCTGCATACTTGCTTTATTGGTATGCTGCTCTTGCCGTCAGGAAGAGACAATACCCGTGGATATTGATTTTTCTTTGCTAATCAAAGGCGAGAATCATACCTCTCCGCTTGTTGTTACAATAACAAACGATACCAAAAATGCCGAAGCGTATTTGTGGACATTTGAGGGCGGCGAACCGGCTACTTCCGACAAGAAAGACCCTGGAAACGTAACTTTTACATTACCCGGCGAACATCAAGTAAGCCTTGAAGCATGGAATGGAGGCGACCGCAACAGCAAAACGTTAACGATTCACGTTGACAGTGCTGTGACTCTTGATTTTAAAGCCGATGCGGAAATCAATAATTATGCACCGGCAATATTCAATATAAAGAACTTGTCATCGGGCGGGGTTTCCTACAAGTGGATATTTGAAGGGGGTGAACCGGCAAGTTATGAGGGAGTAAATCCGCCGGCGGTCACGTATGCCGAACAGGGGAGTTATACGATAATTCTGCTGGCAAACAACGGCAGTTCCGATTTCATTACAAGTCAAAGTATTGAAGTCCGCGAGCCTTTGGACGCTTCGTTTACAATTGTTCCTTCATTTGAAGACATGGACGATATGGAAGCTCCTTTACGGGCTACGCTTGATACATGGTTGCAGGGCGTTGAAAGTCTGGAATGGGAATGTGAGGGAGCTACGATAAATAATGGAAATTCTCCGGATGCGAACATATTGTTTAGCGAAGCCGGCGAATACACCGTTTACCTGAACGTCTCAAATGGCAAACAAAGCAAACGCTTGTCGCAAGAGATAAGCGTTAAACCCAATACGAACCTCCGCATCCATAAAAATATCCGGTTGGGAATAAATACGGCGTTTGAAACCATCGGTTCATTCTATTCCACCCAATTGCGGCGAAGTTTTAAACGTTCGGAAATAGATAATACGAATGGACCATTTATTGACATCGCTTTTCTGGGGCTGAATGCTGATTATATTTATAATCTTTTCGTTTCGCCGGATAAATTGTCCGACACGCCTTTACTCGAAATCGAAGGCGCTAAGGCTACTAAATTTGTCAATAAATTAGAAGCCGGTAATGAAGTACAACTTACATCCGGACAGTTCAATACAATGACCACGGATGTTTACTTGAAAAATTTGCCTATTTCATCCGTAAGTTACGGCGATGAATATTTTACGAAATCCGGATTGCCGCGTGTTGTGCTGTTTGAAACATCCGACAGACGTAAAGGAGCCATATTGATAAAGGAAATGGTAAGCAATGGGAAAGAAAATTCATATATTTTGGTTGATATAAAAATTCAAAAAAATGATTAAAAAAGGAAGTCTCATATATTTTGTTTTTCTGTGTTGCGTACTAAACATAAGCGCTCAAAGTTTTAATGTAGAGGACTTTAAAAATATGTTCGGCAAAGGGAAACCACTAAAATTGACGGGCGGTTTTTCTGCCAATTCGGTATATAATGCGGGCGATCCGAATATGGGAAGAGATCCGTTTTCCTATTATTTAAATGGAAATATCAACCTGAATATATACGGACAAATCAATTTGCCGTTCTCTTTTAACTTTACCAATTCCGGTACAAGTTATAACCTGCCATCCAGCCCCAACCGCTTGAGTTTGCATCCGACCTATAAATGGATTACAGGGCATATTGGAGATGTGTCCATGACATTTTCCCCTTATACCATGAACGGACATATATTTACGGGCGCAGGTTTCGAACTCACTCCCGGCGACTGGGAGTTCGGTGCGATGTATGGACGTTTGCAAAAAGCGGTGGAGTACGAGGAATCTCAACCGGCTTTTCTTCCGACTTACAAGCGAATGGGATATGGTTTCAAAGCCGGAAAAACGAATGAAAAGTATCAAATAGCGGTTAATCTATTTGGAGCAAAAGACCAACTTTCTTCATTGATTTCTCCTCCCGACAATTTAGGGGTAACTCCGATGCAGAACCTTGCAGGAAGTGTTTCCTTTGTGTTAAAACCGGTAAAATTTTTAGAGTTTTCCGGCGAATACGGGCTTAGCCTCTTGACTTCCGATACCCGTGTGCCGAATGAAAATCAGAGCGGGGTATTGGGTTTGTGGCAAGGAAGCAATATGTCTTCATCCTACTATAATGCTTTGAAATTTCAAATGAATTATGTAGGCGAAACCAATCGGTTCGGCATCGGATATGAACGCATTGACCCTGAATATAAAACGCTGGGAGCGTATTATTTTACCAACGACTTGGAAAATATAACCCTGAACGGTTATCAATCTATGTGGGACAACAAGGTAAATGTCAGTCTAAGTCTGGGTTTAGAGCAAGATGATTTAGCCAATAGTAAAGCCAG
This sequence comes from Bacteroidia bacterium, assembly GCA_025999935.1. Lineage (GTDB taxonomy): Bacteria > Bacteroidota > Bacteroidia > Bacteroidales > Azobacteroidaceae > Azobacteroides. The sequence goes on from BNXY01000108.1 coordinate 3,438, forward strand.
TTCAACTTCCCGTTTTGTTAGTTCGGCCAACATAACGGGAACATTCAGCGAGCGTGTAAATATGAATTTTTCTTACAGTAACTTCCAAACCTATACCAACTTGCGCTCCAATTTCGACCTAATCAATCAGGAAATAACCATGGATAAGTTAGATACGCTGAATTATGTGCAATTGAGCCAGTCCCTCAATCTGAATCTGAATATTGTAGCCAAAAAGAACGAAATACAACATCATAATTTTAGCATGAATATGTCTTATCAAGATGCGGCGAATAAACAAGGCGGCGTTTACCATCCGGGAAGTGTTACCGAAATGATCAACGCATCTTCGTCCTATACAATCAACTTTATCAAAAAAGGACTTTCAATAAATGGTGTGTTGAATGCCAATAACAGCAAGATAATGAATGGAAATTCCTTTACGTGGGGGCCAACATTAGGCATAAATTCACAATTGTTTAAGAAAAAAGTCAATCTATCCGGTTCGGCCTCTTATAATACCGCAAAATTAAACAGTGTACAACAAAGTGAAGTCTTTCTTGTTAGGCTCAATAGCGCTTATTCGCCCATTAAACGGCACAACATAACATTCGCCTATACTTTTCAATGGCGTTCAAGCCTGAATTTACCGGAAACGAATAATTCTCTGTTTACACTCGGTTATACTTGCAATTTTTAGCCTCTGAGTGAAAAATTAAAAAAAGTAGTCAACCTGTAAGCCGGATCCTGTACCTGTAAACAGGTGTCTGTCATTTATCTGGATTTAATGTCGCCATTAAACTCAAGCGATCTACCCCCCGGCATCGAACGAGCCGTTCTACATGCGCCGGTGTACATGATCTTGCAACCCTTTGGTTGTACGGCTTCCTATATTGCTATAAGAACCGGTAAGCTCTTACCTTACCTTCTCACCCTTACCTTCCGAAAAAGGCGGTTATTTTCTTCTACTTAACCCTGCTTTCACAAACAGCTATCCGTTAGATAGTAAGGCGCTCTGTGTTGTCCGGACTTTCCTCTTTTCTTACAAAAAGCGACAGACCGGTTGACTACGGTGCAAAGATACGCAAATTTATCCTTATTACTTATTTTCATATAAATATAATTTAAGTGCAATATCCGGTATCCATAAAAAAATAAATAGCAGGTACAGATATGTAAAATATACATTTGTAAATAATTTGGACTAAAATAAACGAAAGGGTAGGGTAGTACAAATGTAAATTACAGCACAATTGTATTTTTAATGATTATTTTTGTATGTTATTATGGTATGTTTACATTTGTGTATTTACAATTTGATACGAGAAAATAAAATAATAAAATATAGATTATATATTTAAAAACCAGCTAATTATATACAATAAATAAAGTGATTATTTAAATATTTATTAGATTATGTAAGTTTTGTTTGTAAATCGCTGTAAATACACAAATTTATTA
>BNXY01000109.1 GCA_025999935.1 Bacteroidia bacterium
CGAAGTTAAAGCCAGCAATGCAAGCGCTTATTTCTCCTTTGAAAAACCTGCCATGAACTGCCCGTTATTGCATTTCCCTTTAAACAATGTAAGTCCCCGAATTTCAATGAAATTCGGGGACTTACATTGTTTTTCCTAACTTTTGATTCTCAATTAAGTGGACCTGGAGGGATTCGAACCCTCGTCCAAACGAGGAATTAATTTGCTTTCTACATGCTTATCTTTGCTTAATTTTTCGACTCAACACAAGACCAAAGCCACCAATATTGAGCTTATTCTCTTAATTTCATCCAAAGTCCAAGACCTACTTCAGACTATCTCCGATATGGCTGCACCACCGGGTCGGATTGCTTCGAAGCCAGAGCTTCCGGGTGATGTCTCGTTCCAACTCCTTGAGAAGGAATAAAGCTTGAAATCTACTATACTTCGATTAAGCAGCGAGAGCGTAATTATTTTCGCCAGTTAATTGTTTATCATCCGAGATTAAAGTGCCGAACAACGACGCACTGCATGCTTACAAACCACTTCTACCCGCTGTCAAAACCGGTCAAGCCCATGATTCATTCTGCAAAGGTAGGAAAAGAAAATCAATCATCCAAATCTTTAGGCATGACCTTTTAACCCCAAAAAGATGATAACTCCAAAACAACTTAACAATGAAAAACACAATGAATAAAGATTTAGCTGATTAATGAGATGTGCGAAAGATTAGTAAAAATCATTTTTTTATCCATAATCTCAATAAAATATTGTAAATTTGCAAATCTAATAAAAAATATATGAAGATGAAACATTATTATTCTACCTTTTTTGTAGGCTTGTTCTTATTGTTAGCCTCATCGCTTGAAGCCGCTCCGGCTTTTCCGCTATTGATAAAACTGCAACAACCGAATGGCGAGGAAATTTCTTTGTATATGAAAGGCGACGAAAAAGTGCATTGGATGGAATCGGAAGATGGTTATTCACTCCTATACGACAAAAACAAATACATTGTTTATGCAACCACGGACGAAGCGGGTAATATGGTTCCTTCAAATACGATAGCCAAAAATATTTCTTTACGCTCCGCTTCATCTGAAGCCGAATTGAAAAAAATCCAAAAAAAATTAAGATACAGCTCCGCCCAAATTAAAGCCCGAAATGAAGTCTGGAATATGCTAAAAACCGAACAGCCCGGATTGAGATCTTCTGTGGGAACCGCACACGCTATTTGTGCGCTGATCGAATTTCCGGATAAACCAATGGGAAAAACACAGGAAGATTTTGAAAAATTAATGAATCAAGCCGGTTATAACGCTTCCGGGGCGGAAGGAAGCGTGAAAGATTTTTACCGGGAAAATTCTTATGGTCAATTGGACTTGGTTGTTACCGTAGTCGGGCCTTATACCGCATCCAAAAATTGGGCTTATTATGGAGAAAACGACACGGAGAGAAACGACAGCGATAAACATGCCCAAGAACTGGCTATGGAAGCAGCTAATTTTGCCTTCAACGATCCCAATATCAATCCCGCCGATTACGATAATGACGGGGATGGCTACATAGACACTTTTCATTTTATCTATGCCGGTAATGGCGAAGAATCCGGAGCCGGATCTGACGCAATATGGGCGCATAAATACGGCTTTAATACAATTAGTTTTGGTAATAAAAAACTAAGAGACTATTCTTGTTCCCCCGAATTAAGGGGATCTATTAGTACTTCAATCACGCATATCGGCGTAATTTGCCATGAATTATGCCACATCTTCGGAGCGCCCGATTTTTATGATGCAAATACCGAAGAAGGCGGAGAATATGAAGGCACAGGAAATTGGGATTTAATGGCCAGAGGCAGCTGGAACAACAACGGCGCATCGCCTGCGCATATCAATATGTATCAAAAAATACAATTGGGTTGGGTAAATCCGGTTATACTGAACAGCCCTCAAATAATCAGCAACATGCCTAATTCCGCACAAAATACCGTGGCATACAGAATCGACACTCCCGTCTCCGGAGAGTATTATATTTTGGAAAATCGCCAGAAAATAGGATTTGACAAAGCGATTCCGGGTACCGGCTTATTGATTTATCACGTCAGTTTAACCGGCAGAGATATTACGACAAACACCGTTAATTCCACGCATCCGCAGAAAATGTATCCGGTCTGTGCATCTTCCAATGTAGGGATTCCTTCTGCCGTTAGTTATGCTTATGGCTCTATCAATTCTGCCGGCTGTCCTTTCCCCGGATCTTCCGGGAAAACGGCATTTTCCGATTATACCATACCCGCCGCCTTTACCTGGAGGGGCGATAAGATATTGAAACCGCTTACCGATATTCAGGAACGAAACAATTTGATTTCTTTCCGGTTTGCAATGCCGGATGTAGATCCCGTCGGCGATTTAAATGTGAGTGTAAGTAACCAAAACGTACAGTTAAGTTGGAATAAACCCAATGAAAACGTAACCGGATACAATGTTTACCGGAACAATGAATTGCTCATCAAATTATCCGGGAAAAACAGCACAACTTATACCCAGAATCAAGTCAGCGCAGGAAAATACAATTATTGTGTGACTGCCGTTTATGCCGATAATAAAGAATCCATGCCTTCTTGCAACAAGGAAGAAATAACCGTTTCCGGAAATTCACGCAGTCAACTGACTGTTAAAAATTTAAATGTATCCAGAAATCCGGACAACCATATCCAATTATCTTGGGAATCTCCTTTTGTAAACAGTTGGTTTAGTCATGCAGGCGATCCGTCTTCAATTGTGTACTATGAATCGGATGCAAACGAGTTTACTGTGGTTACACGACTCACAGCTGATGATTTAGGCAATTTTTGGGGCAGCCAATTGACCAAAGTACGTTTTTATCTTTACAACATAAGTTCCATCCATAAAATACAAGTATGGTCTGTCAGTGGCGATACGCCAACAACACCAATCGTTGAGCAGGCAGTAAGCAGTTCAAAAATAGGATATATTGACGTTACTTTGAATCAGCCTGTTTCTGTGGAAAATGGAAAAGAATTGTGGATTGGCATTCATTATCAGTTGAATCCCATGACCCATGTAGCCATAGCAGATAAAGGCCCCGTAGTGCCAAATCGTAACTTCGTGTTCATGGATGACACTTGGTATTCTCTCAATGAGGAAGAAGATGATTTCAACTGGTGTATAGCCGGTTATCTCGATTTTGGAGAAAATGCGGCCAATGCGCCTGCCAACAATTGGTTGAAGGCCGGATCTCCGGCAGAATACAAGATATTCCGGGACAATAATCTGCTTGCCAATGTCCAAGATACTCGTTATGTAGATACCTCCGCCTCCGGAAATGCGCACATTTATTGCGTATCCGTTTCCGTCAATAATCAGGAATCCGAACAGATATGTGTTCAATCGACACCCACAGGCATCCAAACCATCCCCAAGGAAAATGCAGTCAAAACGTATCCAAACCCCATCCAAAGAGGCGAAACGCTTACCATCGATTTGGGCGATGATTTTGAAAATACGATTTTGTCATTCTATACCCTATCCGGACAATTGGTAGGACAACAAAAAGCTTCCGGTACAATCGTTCATAAAAAAATAGATTGGACACCCGGAATTTATCTTCTCCAAATCAAAAACGGCGCATCGGTTACCAATCTCAAATTGATAATTAAATAAGTAATGAGAATCCGTTTCAATATTAATTTTCATGCCGTTTGGGGGCAAACTTTATATATAACCGGCTCTTTACCCGAATTGGGCGCATGGAATACTGTGTCCGCAAAAGAAATGAACCATACGGGAGAGGGCAATTGGATACTGGAAATTGATTTGCCCGACGAACCGGTTGCTTTTGAATACCGCTATTTCCTGAGTTCCGACAACAAATTGGTTTTCGAAGAATGGCAAAATAATCATAAACTAAGCATTACCGATACCAAACCATCCTATATTTTGGTTGATTACTGGCAAAATCGTCCCCACAACCTGGCTTTTTATTCCTCGGCTTTTATCAAAAGCTGGTTCGCCCATCCCTGCGATATATTTGAACGGGTGGTCAAATCGAAAAGAAAGCTCATCATCAAAACGCTGGCTTCGGAAATAAAACGAAATCACAGCTTGGCGCTATTGGGAAATCAAGCGGAATTGGGAAATTGGGAAATAGATAAAGTACTGATAATGAGCTGCGACAATTTCCCGGAATGGTCGGTGGCATTGGATGCAAGCCACCTCTCCTATCCCGTCGAATATAAATTCTGCATCATTAACAACGAAGATAAGTCTTTGGTGCAGTGGGAAAAAGGCGAAAACAGAATTTTAAACATTCCGGTTGCCTTGGACAATGAAACCCAGATTGTTTCCGGCTTGCAATTCAGAAACGATTCATCCGAATGGAAATGCGCCGGTACGGTTATCCCCGTCTTTTCACTCCGCTCCCAAAAAAGCTTCGGCATCGGCGATTTCGCCGACTTAAAGATTTGCATCGACTGGCTAAAGCGCACTTCCCAGAAAATCCTCCAACTTTTGCCGCTGAACGATACCACCCAAACGCACACTTGGACAGATTCTTATCCCTACAACGCCATATCCATCTACGCCCTGCATCCGATTTATTTGAGCTTGGAATCCATGGGCAATTTGAAAAATCCGGAGCGAAGGGATTTTTATAAAAAGAAACAACAGGAATTAAATGCCTTAGACGAAATAGATTACGAACAAGTTGAACAATTCAAATGGACATTCTTCCGGGAAATATTCGCGCAAGAAGGAAACAGTGTCTTGCAATCGCCCGAATTTCTTGCTTTTTTTGAAGAAAATAAAGAATGGCTAATCCCCTATTCCG
>BNXY01000110.1 GCA_025999935.1 Bacteroidia bacterium
CGTCAGACATTTTTTCAGTTTTTAAGCCGTATCCCCAAGCCATTGTTTCGGCTTCTACCCGGCGGTATGGATCGAATGGCTTGATTTGTTCAATCTTCGTGTCCGTCCAGTAAGGGACTTCCCTGATGGTACCGTCGGGGTTATAGAACATTTCCGCTACGGATACCGACCTGCGCTCATGATGCTTGAATGTTTCAATATGCATTAAATCGTAATTGAGTCCGAAAACGTATGATTTACCTTTGTAGTCAATAATTCCCGGATGATTTCCCCGGGTTCTTTGGGTAGGTTTCATAATATATCCTTTTGTTTTCCATGGCCCGGCGGCTTTATCGCTCATTGCATAACCAATACCTTCGGGACAGCAGGTTGAGGCAAAAGCCATGTAATAATGTCCATTTCGCTTATATACCCAAGGACCCTCCTGATAATGTTCCGGCTTTTCCTGAAGTTTTACGATTTCGCCGGAGTAAGAAATCATGTCGTCGTTGAGTTTCACATAGTAAACGTTAGGATTACCCCAGTACATATAAGCTTGTCCGTCGTCATCCATAAAAACGGAAGGGTCAATATCTTCCCAATGTTCTTTTTGCCAAACTAAAGGTTTCTTCAAAAGATCGACAAAGGGGCCGTATGGCGAATCGGATACCAACACCCCGATTCCATTTCCATGCAAAGGACAATACATATAAAACTTGCCGTTCCTCTCAAATACCTGCAACGCCCATGCACCATTATCTTTGTTTTTTGCCCAGGAAAAGTCTTTAAGTGAAGCTACTGCGCCGTGATCGGTCCAGTTGACCATATCCGTCGAGGTATATAGCAACCAGTCCAGCATTTTAAAACCTTGCGCATCATCTTCATCATGAGTTGTATAAAGGAATACCGTATCATTATAAACCAAAGGAGCAGGATCGGCTGTGTATTTGGTCTGGATAACCGGTTGTTGCGCATTAATGACGGAAAGCATTGCTACCGGCATAAAAAAAACTAAAAAAATCTTAAACTTATTCATATTATTTTACTCGCTAAACATCCAATAATCAAAAAACATGAGATTTGTAGCCGGTTTTCCCTTTACTATAAAGTAAATATCATGGATTCCTGTTATTTTCGGCACATCAACGGTTCGCAACTCCCAACGGTCGTTTCCACCCGTGCGCGGAACTTTTATTGTACCGACCGGTTCGCCGTCCATACTGTCTAAATGTATTTCAAGTCTTACCGGGTCATTGTGGGTTGTCCCCAGCCGGGCAGTAAATTGGGTTGCGCCTTTCTGCCGGAAATCCACATCGCGGACACGGATATAACTTTCATTCTTCATTGCCGTTACAAATACGCCTACCTTGGAATTTTGACTTGACTTGAAGCCGGCGGAAAAGGCTATTGTCTCGGCTTCGGTTTTTTCATACGGGTTGAGCATTGCTATTCCTTTGCTTATTCCCGCCGTCATTTTCAATTGCGGAACGGTACCGTCGGCGTTGAATTGGAGTTCTTCCACGCACACGGAACGGTTAAAGCCTCCGCCTCCGGGCAATGCGCCGTTATGATAGAAAAAGTAGGTTTTCCCCCTGAAATCAACTACTCCCGGATGGTTGGTAAAAGCGCCGCCTTCGGCAGGCATCACGATACCTCCGTATTTCCATGGACCGGCAGGACTTTTAGCGGTAGAGTAGGCTATAAATTCCGGCAACGGTCCGCCGGGCCAGAACAGGTAATACATGCCGTTGCGCTTATACAGCCAGGGACCTTCCTCGTATTTGACCGGTCTTTCGGCATTAAAATCGCCGTCGCGTTTGCCGAATGACTCGGCTGTCAACGGGATTTCAACAATATCGCCGGAATACGAAATCAGGTCTTCATTGAGTTTGACGTATTTCAGTTTGGGATTACCCCAGTACAGATGCGCCTGTCCGTCGTCGTCTATAAAAACCGTAGGGTCAATATCGCCCCACTCGCTTTGGACGAGCGGTTTACCCAAAGGGTCGTAAAACGGACCGAAGGGGCTGTCCGATACGGCTACGCCAATGGCTCCCCGATTATTAATATTGGAAATCATGGGCACATACAAATAAAATTTTCCATTCCTTTCGATACATTGTGCAGCCCAGGCGTCGCCTTTGCCCCACGCGAAATGGCTGTAACGGAGCACAGCGCCATGGTCTGTCCAGTTGACCATATCGTTGGTCGAATACAACAGCCAGTCGTCCATCGTAAACCACGTAGAATTATCTTCGTCGTGAGTTGTATAAAGGTACAACCTGTCGTTATAGACCATCGGCGCAGGGTCGGCAGTATATTTAGTCTGAATGACAGGGTTTTGAGATTTCCCTGTTGAAATTATGCCCATCAGGAGCATGATTATTGCAAAATATCGCTTTTTATTTTTCATGTGAAAATAATTTGAAAATTTGAAATGTGCTAATTTGAGAATTTTCATTCTCTATGGCGTTTACTAAACATTTATGTTTCATGTGATTAATTTATATCTATTACACGCTGTAAAGTTAGAGCATATTGTCATAAGTGATTATAGATTTTAGATATTTGATTCGTAATTTTAGATATATTTTTACTGAATAATCTCACCACCACACCTGACGGTTTTCTTTATATGTGAAGATACGTTCTTCTTTCCCTTTGGTGAGATTGCGTAAAAGATAAAGAGCATTCGTTGGTGCGTTTTCAAACTTTAATTTATATATTTCGCCGGATCCAACTTGTTTGCCTAAAGATATCCATTTATTATTCCAATAGAACAATTCATATAATTCGCCATTTCGGATGCAATTGTCATCATTCGTAGGTAAGAATACTATTTTCTCTATTCTTTTGGGACTTTCAAATTCCAGTCCTAACCATACGCCGTCTAATAATCCATATTTCCTGAAATCGGTAAGAGGGTTTTCATCAAAAGCATTTTCCTTGGAAATATCGGAGAGTTCTTGTTCTGTCCCAATTATTTTTCCTGATAATTTTTTATCAGAACCTGATTCGTAAACTTCCAGTTCGGAAATGCATCCAAGCGATTTTGGAGGGGCGATATACCTAAAATATCTATAAGCCTTATCTGTATGTACGGAAACTATCTGATAACTGGCCTCTGGTTTTTCCTTTATTTCAGCTAAATCTATAGCATTGTTAAAGTCGGGATTATCTGATGCCTGAAATCTTCCCCCAACCATTTCTTCACAATATTCATCCACCAAACCAATCTGATATTTTCTACTTAATACCATGGTTTGTTTCTTTTCCAAGTCTAATTTTATATGTTTGATATTCCCCATACTGTCAATAATAACCGGAGGCGCTGCCGGTATAAATTGTTTGTTGTAATAATACCCCGGCAAGCATAATATGTTTTTATTGAGATTCCTGAATAAGGACTTGTTTTCATTGACCGAAGCCCAGGACACCGGAATCCAATTCTGGTTGTCAAAGACAGCCAGATAGGCAAATTTATTCTTTCCCGGAGCTTTGAAGTCAAATTTAACAGGCACATCCATGCATGGATAATAATCTGTTGTTACATCTTTCATACAGGGAGATGCTAAAGTTTGAGGAATCTCTTCGCTCCCGCAAATCATTGCAAGGCTTTCATTCTGTTTTGCACAGGTTTGACGATATACTTTGGGCGGGATTCTATCCGGAATTAATTCAACATGTTCACCAAGATTACAGTTGTCTCCTATGCCAAAGCTCAGCGGCTTCCCTTCTTTTTGAATCAGTGCATTCCATTCGTGTCCCAGACTGCGTGTCGCCCACTGCGGTGTATAATCAAGGCTTACCGGAATCCCCAGGCATCTGGCGGCCAGGATGGTTTGCAGACCGTATTGCCTGCAATTACCTGTGCGCATAACGGAAAGTATATGTGCATTATAATCAGGCAGTCCACCAAGTAATGTGGAAAGATTACTGTATGGATATGTTTTAATCGCATCGCACAACTCAATGGCGGTAACAGTGTCTTTCCTTTCAGCTATCCGCGTATGAACGGCAGGAATAAAGTGCTTTTGAAATTCTTCCCGCCAATCGCTTAAAGGCTCTCTACCGGCACGATAAGGAAGAATATATTCGCAAAAATCATCAAAACTTAAATGGCATGAGTAAGGACTTTTCCAGCTTTCAAAAGCCATGTCAATATTGTGGATCAAAAAATCAGCTCGGACAGTTTGCAGATCTGAAACATAGTCAATATCATTCATCAATCTGCCTGCATATTTACTGTATAGATGTTCTAAACCCTGTATGAGCTTTTCTGACTGACTTTCATTCCGGAATAGCGTATCTAATTCCAACTGAAAGTCGTCCCATGTTTTACTTTTATAAGAAAAATGGGCATCCATGTTTTCAATCAGGAAAACGGCCGCTTTGTATTTCAAACTGTCTTCCGGAGAAGAGGAATAGTGTTCCAATACCTTTTCCAACTCTGCCCGGTTTTCCCCGGCAAACTGCAAAGCCTGTTCCAAATCGGATGGCTGGGTGCAACCAACCAATAAAGCGCTTAACAGCAATACTGTAAATAAAATATTTTTCATTGTTAATTATTCACTGTTCATTATTTTCTTCATCTCCTCCCGCATTTCCCGTACAGCTTGCGACTGCACCTTCGGTTCCTTGGTTTGTACAATGGTTGCCGTTTCGCGGGCTTTGTCCGGCAAATCCATTTCAACGTACAGCTTTGCAAGGAGATACCAGGGATACAGGCGGTTAGGCACTATCTGCGTGGATTTTATCAAAGAAGCCTCCGCTTTGTCATATTCTTTCAATGCCTGATAATTTTTCCCCATCACATTGTACAGCA
>BNXY01000111.1 GCA_025999935.1 Bacteroidia bacterium
AAAAATGCCATCGGCGCCAGTTGGGCTATCAACAAACGTGATTTTGAAACCGTAAAACGGGCGGAGCAGGAAAAACTAATCGCTTGGGCGAAACAAAATAATAAACCCGAATATCCGGAAGCCCTGCGAAAGATTGAACAAATGGTAAGCGGGCGCAAAGAACTTCGTTTCCGCAGTTGGATGCTCGACGAAACCCTGTCGCGCGGAATTGAATTTACCGGCGTACCGGTTAAAGTTCAATCGCTTATCGATGCCTTGAAAGGAAAGGATAAAGTCAAACAAGAGGCGCAAATAGACACTTTAACTTCAGCCTATAAACGCTTTTTCAATAAAAACTATGCACCCGAAGTAGATAAAAAAATAGCCAAAGTGCTGTTGAAAGAATACCGCCGTTTGGTTCCTGCCGCATCGCAACCGGCCTATTTTGCGATTATTGATACGAAGTTCAAAGGCGACACCGGTCTTTTCATAGATTATCTGTTTAAAAAATCGATTTATGGTAGTGAAGCGAATTTTGACGCTTTTGTCAAAAAACCATCCGTCAAAGCCTTACAGGAAGACCCGATGATTTTGTTTGCCAAAGCCGTACAAGACGAAGGAAAGGCGCTCACATTGGCTTTAGAGCAATATGATACGGCCTTTGCTTTGGCGCATCGCGATTATGAGAAAGGTCTGTTGGAGATGTATGGCGACCGGGCGAATTTTCCGGATGCCAACTCGACACTCCGACTGACGTATGGACAAAAGAAAGGCTATAGTCCGCGGGATGCCGATTATTACCAAAGCCAAAGCACTTTAGACGGTGTAATGGAAAAGGAAGACCCTGACAATTGGGAATTTGTCGTTCCGCAAAAACTGAAAGAGTTGTATGCAGCGAAAGATTTTGGCGCGTACAAATTGACTGACGGACGGATGCCGGTGGCTTTTACGACCACCACACACAGCACCGGAGGCAATTCGGGAAGCCCCGTATTGAACAATAAAGGCGAACTGATTGGCATCAATTTCGACCGCAACTGGGAAGGCGTAGGCGGAGATATTCAATATCTTCCTGACTATCAGCGAAGCATCATCGTGGATATTCGCTACGTGCTCTTTCTCATCGACAAATATGCCGGAGCCGGTTATCTGTTAAAAGAAATGGAAATTAATTAATAAATTGCAGTAAATATTTATTTATCTGATATTTTTTTCGTACCTTTGCAGCGTTTTTAAAAATCTTTGCGTATTGGGAAAATTTGATTTATATAAAGTAGATTTGAAGGGAATGCAACAGGATGTTCAGAAATACGAATATCTGTTGGATAATCAGTTTTTTACCAATATTGATGGCGAAGAAATTCAAAAAGGAAAAGTAAAAATTTCACTTACCGTTACCAAAAAGGTCGGCATGTTTAGCTTTGCTTTTAATCTCAATGGAACCGTTGTGGTTCCTTGCGATCGTTGTTTGGATGATCTGGATTTGCCCATTGAAACAACCGCTCGGCTGATAGTGAAATTCGGCAAAGATTATTCGGAAGAAAGCGATGAAATCGTGGTAATTCCGGAAACAGAAGGCGTTATAAATTTGGCTTGGTTTCTGTATGAATTTGTGGCATTGGCGATTCCAATCAAACATGTTCATGCACCCGGAAAATGCAACAAACAGATGACTACCAAGTTGAAAAAACACTCGGCCAGATCGGCGGACGATGATGATTCGCTGGAAATGGAAGGCGCAGACGACCTGATTCTCACGGATGACGGTCAGGATGAAGAAAAGACAGACCCAAGATGGGATGCACTTAAAGGAATAAATGAAGAATAAATAATAACATTTTAATAGAATAAAAATGGCACATCCTAAACGAAGAGTTGGTAAAACCAGAAGAGACAAGAGAAGGACGCACGACAATGCAGTTCTTCCGCAAATAGCTATTGATCAGACAACCGGAGAATACCATTTGTATCACAGAGCGCATTGGTACGAAGGAAAGTTGTATTACAAAGGAAAAGTTATCATTGATAAAGCTGAGGTTTAATAATCAACTACTATCAACTGAAATTGACCCTAAAGGGAGGATGTAAATCGTCTTTTTAGGGAATTTTTCTATTATATAAATTATTATGAGCAAGGTACATGCAGTAATTACAGGTGTGGGTGGTTATGTCCCCAAATATGTACTAAACAATGCGGAAATATCTACTTTGGTGGATACTTCCGATGAGTGGATTACCAAGCGAATCGGGGTAAAAGAACGCCGGATATTGAAACCGGACGAAGGGAAAGGCATTACTTATTTGGCAGAAAAAGCCTTAGAAAACTTAAAAATTAAAAAGGATTTTGATCCTTTGGAAATTGAAGCTGTTGTATTTGCCACATCTACACCCGATTATATACTTCCAAACGCCGCATCGCTGATAGCCTATCGTGCAGGGATGACCAAGGCTTTTGGTTTTGACTTGGGCGCAGCATGCAGCGGATTTGTTTACGCTTTAGAAGTTGGACAAGCATTTATTGCTTCCGGAAAATACAAGAAAGTGATGGTTTTTTCGGGTGATACTTTGTCTGTTGTGACGGATTATCAAGACCGGAATACTTGTCCCATCTTTGCCGACGGATGCGGAGTTGTCTTGTTGGAAGCAACCACCGACGAAGAAATCGGGATTTTGGACGGGATTTTGCATAGCGACGGAAACAGTTTGGAAAGCCTGCACATGTGGGGTGGCGGATCGGTTAATCCTGCCGACCATGAAACCGTAAACCAAAGAATGCACTTTATCCGGCAAGACGGCAAAGTGGTCTTCAAACGAGCGGTAACCGAAATGTCGGATGCTTGTGAAACCATCATGAAAAGAAACAATTTGTCGAAAGACGATGTCAAATGGGTCGTTCCCCACCAAGCAAATATGCGCATCATTGATGCCGTTGCCGACCGGTTGGATGTCCCCATGGAAAAAGTAATGGTCAACATAGAAAAATACGGCAATTCAAGTGCCGGAACCATTCCCCTCTGTCTGTGGGAGTGGGAGCATAAATTGCATAAAGGAGACAAAATCATCCTCACTGCTTTTGGCGCCGGTTTTACTTGGGGAGCCACTTACTTAAAATGGGGATATGACCCAACATAAATCAGGATTTGTAAATATTGTCGGAAATCCGAATGTCGGAAAATCCACTTTGATGAATTTGTTGGTGGGAGAACGCATTTCCATCATCACTTCCAAAGCGCAGACCACCCGCCACCGGATTATGGGTATTGTCAATACCGACGATATGCAAATCGTGTATTCGGATACGCCGGGGGTTTTGAAACCCAATTACAAATTGCAGGAGAATATGTTGAATTTCTCCGAATCGGCTTTGAACGATGCCGATGTGCTGGTTTATGTGACCGACGTGGTAGAAAAAATCGACAAAAATGATTTTTTCTTGGAAAAAGTGCAAAGAACCACTACGCCCGTCCTGTTGGTCATCAATAAAATTGATTTGACGAATCAAAAAGATTTGGAGAAATCCGTGGCGGAATGGCAGAAAATTCTGCCCGAAGCAAAAATTATTCCACTTTCGGCAACCAACAAATTCAACGTTGATTTTCTGAAAAAGCAAATTGAAAAATTGATTCCCGATTCCCCTCCTTATTTTGAAAAGGATGCCTTAACCGACCGGCCCGCCCGTTTTTTCGTAACGGAAATTATCCGCGAAAAAATATTGTTGTATTATCAAAAAGAAATTCCTTACTCGGTAGAAGTCGTTGTGGAACAATTTGAAGAAGGCAAAGAATTGATTCGCATTAAGTCTTTGATTATCGTTGAACGAGATTCGCAAAAAGGCATTATCATCGGCGATCAGGGAAAAGCCATTAAAAAAGTAGGTTCGATGGCGCGAAAAGACATCGAACGCTTTTTCGACAAAAAAGTGTTCCTCGAAATGTTTGTCAAAATAGAAAAAGACTGGAGAAACCGAGACAATCTGTTGAAGAATTTCGGATATAAACTTGAATAAATAAGCGTTGAGCGTTTGCATAATTCTCAATAACTGAACTTTCGCAAGTTCTATAAATGATTAAAAGTCAAGAAAAAAGCAGCGAGATATTTTGATAAGTCCCTGAAAAGAAGTAACTTTGTGTTGAGAAAATTAGTCTCTGAAAATGAGATACTTAGCAAAATGTTAAATAATAATTCCCTCAAGTAAGCGGGGTAAAGGAGTTCGCGAAAGTTAAATTATTTATTAACCCCCTTAAAGAAAACGCGATGAATAACCGGAATTTTACAATAAAACAAAGTATATTGAGCAGGATACGCAACTTCATTCTATCCTGTCTCCTGCTGACGGCAGCAATGCCAGTTTTACAGGCGCAAACGATGACCTATCCGGTGCAAGTATATACGCAATTGATTCCGCCTTATACGCCTTTTGCTCCGGCATATTATTCCGGTTTTCAGGAAAAACTGAAAGTAACGCTGATTAATTCCGACATGCAGCAGCCGCTGTTGTCTGTTTACCTGCGGATGCGCATCACTTCTTCCATTTTTTCGATAAATACGCCTGACGAAGTCTTTACGCCGCCCATCCAGTTGCAGGCCGGAGTGCCGCTGCAAATCTCGCGCAGCGACTTGGCGCCGTATTTCCAGCAGAACAATATGCGCATCAGCGGCGGGCAGGCGCAGTTTTACCGCACCCGGATGTTTCCGGACAATTTCTATCGCTTTAATTTTGAGGTATATGATGTCAA
>BNXY01000112.1 GCA_025999935.1 Bacteroidia bacterium
TTCTCCAGGTCCATTTCCTACTTTGCCAAAATCTTTTATCACATTGCCGTTTTTTATATTTACTAAAGTAAATTGTGTTTGTGAACGTCCATTCTTCAATAGCAACAATGTATCATAGCATAATAATTGATCCGGATTATCTGTCTTATCCTCCGTTACAAGCGTAATTGATTGAAGTTGAATCTCCGGTTTGTTGTCAAAATAAGAAAGAAGTGTTGTCTTTTTATTCTCACAGTTTGATAGAAAAAGAAATAGAGTAGCAAAAAGAAAATAATATATCTTGTTTATATTCATAAAATCAACAATTTATAATTTAAAATAGTTCTAAAAATATTTTGAAAAATATAGGAGATACTTGTGATTCTTTACGATAAAACAAGTATCCCCTGATTAAAAACTAACTAAGCACGTAGAGTATAATTATCAAGTAATCATATACACAACCGCCATTATTACTCATTGTTGACCTCCATTCTTCTGCAATTCCCTAAATTCGCTCAAGGGTATTCCTAATAAAATATCTTCCCCGCCATCTGGCCAAATATAACGACAACAATGTTCTTTAACATATACACACGGTTCTCCAACGAGAATAGTTTGAGCCAGTACCTCTGCATTTGTCATAAAAAGATCAGATAAACTACTTTTTTGTGAATTAAAATTCACAGTAAATGCAGCAACTGCTGCGGTTGCTAAAACGGCAATTCCGCCAATCATTTTTGTTTTCATATTTAAAAAAATTATTTGTTTAACATTATATGTAAAATATCTTTCACAAGTCAGATTTTGTGTTTAATGGTAGAGTAGCTTACCAAATAGTAAGCCGGAACATACTGTTTATTTCAACTATTTTTGTACCTTTGCAGCAATTATCCTCCTTTCTTTTGCTAAAGGCTTTAGAAGGATGTTGGGGTGGAGGGCATTGTCGTATCTTTTTCGGGAAAGACAATTTTCCGCCCCTTTTTCCTTTTTATTGTTAATTACGCTATTTATTCGCGGTTCCGCTGATAGTCAGCTTTACCGGCGATTCTTTCGCATTGCAATACACGCTTATCGTTTTATTAAAATATCCGTCTTCTTCCGGTTTTATCTCCACTTTAATCTCCGCAGTTTTCCCCGATTCAATGGGTTGTTTGTCCCATTCCACCGCTGTACAACCGCAGGAAGTAGAAACATGGTTGATAATTAAGGGGAAATCTCCAATATTCTTCAACTGAAAAACAGCCTTACTACTTTCGCCCAATAGGATATTCCCAAAATTATAAGTTGTTTTATCTGCTTCAACCGATGTCAGTTTCTCTTGTTGTGTTGTTATTTTATTTCCTGAAATCTGTTTTTTGAATAATTCCCAGATTTTAGGATTCAATACCGGATTGCCAATCATTATCACTTTATTGTCTTTATTCAATAAAAAGCATTGATAAGATTGCTCACTTGGAAAATGATTCAATTGATTGATGCGATTATCCATATCAATAAAAACGGGATAGTTAAATCCATCTCTTTTTAATAAATAAGTCATTAGTCTCTTTTTATCTACTCTGCAAAGATAAATGAAATAAAAATACGATTTGCAAAATTTCATTGCGATTTTACGCAAATCATAAACATTTAATTATTAATGCAGTAATACTACTTTTTACAAAAAAATGCGGATATCCTGCACACATCTGTTGAAGAAATCTACGAATCGGATGATAGTCAAGTTTTTATATGCAGAGATAGTTCTACTGTGCATTATCAGGGGACAAACAATATTTATTCCGTTCCCGAATATTTGTTGGAGACGCAAAGGAAATTTATAGAACGATTGGAGAAAGAGATTCTGGAACTTAGGAGCGACTTGGAAAAGCAGCGATCCAAACAGGTATAAATTTCAAAGCGATAGAATTATTGAATGTTTTTTTGATTCAGAATTACATAGATAATAATGGGCGCACCCAGAACCGGCGTTACGGCGTTCAACGGCAATGAACCCTTTCCGAAAGGAATGATTGTCATCAGGTTGCACAATAAAGCGACCGCAGCTCCCAATAATAGTACGGCGGGAAGCAAATATTTTTGGTTGGAAGTGCCCAGAATCATGCGGGACACATGCGGGACTGCCAGACCGATGAAAGTAACCGGGCCGCAAAATGCAGTCACAATGGCCGTTAAGAAACCGGTAATAAGCAGAATATAAATCCGCGTTTTTAGGATATGGATACCCAGATTCACAGCGTATTTTTCGCCCAATAACAAGGCATTAAGCGGTTTAATCAATAATATGGAAAAAAATAATCCGATGAGGATAGAAATCGAGTAAAATGGCAATTGAGCGGTTTGAACCCCCGAAAAATTACCCATTCCCCACATCACGTAACTACGGATATTATCGGCGGAAGCATAAGAATTAAGAATAGATATTACGGAGGAAGCCAAATAACCTATCATGATTCCGATTATCAACACCAATACATTGCTTTTCACTTTCGTAGAGAAATAGAGAATCAGCATTAAAATCAACGCAGCGCCCACAAAAGCCGAAATCACAACGGATAAATGATAGGACAAGCTCCCGGTAAAACCCCAAATGCCTCCGGCATAGAGCATCACGATGGCAACGCCCAGATTAGCGCCGTTGCTGATTCCCAAAATGGAAGGGTCGGCCAAAGGATTCCGGAAAAGCGTTTGCAGCATCAATCCGCAGACAGCCAACGCAGAACCGGCCAAAAGCGCGGTTATTGCCTGAGGTAAACGCGATTGCAGCACAATATTTGTCCAGACACTTCTTTCTACTTCTTTTCCAAATAAAATATCCATTACCGCCGAAGCAGGAATGGATACGGATCCGTAAAAAAGATTACAGAAAAAAAGGAGCAGAATAACCAGCGCAATTCCTACACATATCACGCCTTTGCGCTTCATTCCCGTATTATCTTAGCCGGTCGAGTGAACGTACCAATTTTTCGTCTTTCCTTATACCTCTGATCGCCAGAAAATCGAAAACACCGGCCACAAAAGGAATCAAAAAAGTAACAATGCCCGAAGCAAAGACTGCGGGGTCGAATTTCCAAACGAAAAACGCCACATAGTCTAAAAGGAGCGCCAATAAAATAATATAGCCCAACAAGATTTGTCGTTTGCGGTTTTTAAAAAGGAAAATAGCGGTAAGAGCCAAAATAGCAATTCCTATCAATTCGGGCTTATGCAACACGGTAACCGGAATGAACCACAAAACCGCCATCAAACAAATGACTAAAAGGAAATAAACCGTTTGAATTCGTTGTATCATAGCTCTTCGAGTCCGTCTTTTTCTTTTAACGGGTTACGGTAATATATTTCGTGTTCCAAGTATTCCTGGGTAGCGATCAGTGTCGCCTTCGGCATACGTTCAAAAAATCGGGAGATTTCAATTTGTTCCCGGTTTTCGAAGATTTCTTCCAAGCTGTCGTTAGTCGATGAAAATTCCTGCAATTTCTTTCCCAATTCCTGTTTAATATCTATCGAAATTTCATTGGCGCGTTTTCCGATAATACGTACCGTTTCATAAACATTGCCGGTTTCTTCGGCCATACTTATCATGTCGCGGGTAATCGTATTATCCGGGGCATTCGTTTTTTTATAATCCAACATATATTTTTATAATTTTTAGTTCTTAATTTTTAAGTTCTTTTTCAACATTTTCGTACATTTTCTTGATTTCCTTGATGTATTTGCCTTCCGGAAATTCATTGGCGTAAGAAAAATATTAATCTATCACGTCCCGGTAACGAAATTCTTTCTTTTCTTCCACACTCTGAACCGCCATCTCATATTTTGACTTAAAGATTAAATGCATCAGTTCTTCACGATATTTGGAATACGGATAAGAACGAATGGCATTTTGAGCCGTGATGACGCAAGAAAGATAATTTCCGCCGGAAAACGAATAAATCAAATAATTACCCAAATTGTAATACAAACGAGCAGCCATCAATTCTTTATAAGCCAATTTTTCCTGCAATTCAAACATGGCTGATTCCGCCTCATTTTTCTTTTCACTTTGAGGATACAATTCAATATAATCCTGAAATTGCTGCATGGCTTTGTGGGTATCCGCCTGATCGAGCCTTGGATCGGGAGATTCCATATACAAACCATAAGCAGAATAAAAACGGGATAACTCGGCATATTCTCCTCTCGGATAGGTGGTATAATAGGTGCGGAAATACTCGGATGCCGTTGTATAATCCTTCATCCGGTAGTAACTTTGCGCCAACAAATACACTGCTTCTTCTCCCCGTGCTGTATTTCTTGTCACTTGCACAACCTCTTCCAATAAAGTAGCCGCTCTGCTATATTTTCCGGCATCGAAATATTTTTTTGCATAGTCGAATTTAACGGTTAAATCCGGATTCTTCAACACTTTATTATATTCCCCACAAGAAGCAATGAGAAGCGTCAAAATGAAAATACCTGTAATTTTTAATTTCATTATTCAATAATTTGGATACAAAAGTAGTCAATCCCTTTGAATTAGAAAAAGATTTAAACTTTTTTATCAAATTATAATGAAAACAAGGCGCTTGAAGCCAATAATTCCACTTTATTTTGCGATAAAACGGCAACGGTTTTCTCTAAATTGTCGGGACGAATAATAACTACCGC
>BNXY01000113.1 GCA_025999935.1 Bacteroidia bacterium
TTGAATGTAAAACCAAGCACCAATACCCTGCTTCCGGCAATCTTTATGTCATGACGAATCATTAATTTCACTACTTTGGAAGCGACAAAACGCCCCATTTCATCGTTCACCGCCCGCCCGGAAAGAATGACCTGCGGATTGTAGCCCAAGCATTGCGATTTGTGTGAAAGGTAATACGGATCGACACTGATGCAATGCCCGCCTACCAAACCGGGCGTGAATTTCAGAAAATTCCATTTGCCGGCTGCGGCTTCCAACACCTCTAAGGTATCGATTCCCATTTTATCAAAAATGAGCGCCAACTCATTCACGAACGAAATGTTGACGTCCCGTTGCGCATTTTCAATCGCCTTGCTTGCCTCTGCTACTTTGATACAGGAAGCTTTGAAAACACCCGCGTTTATGATTGAAGCATACAATTTTTCTATGGTATCCGCAATTTCAGGTCTTGAGCCGGAAACTACTTTTTTTATGTTTGTCAAGGTGTTTTTCTTGTCCCCCGGATTGATTCTTTCGGGCGAATAGCCGCAAAAAAAATCGACATTGTATTTCAATTCGGAAACCTTTTCTAAAACAGGTACGCAATCTTCTTCCGTACAACCCGGATAAACCGTTGATTCATAAATAACAATATCGCCTTTTTTCAATACGGAACCCACAGTTTGCGTAGCAGAAAGCAAGGGCTGTAAATCCGGCGTTTTGAATTTGGTTATCGGCGTAGGTACGGTTACGATATAAATATTGCAAGCGCTAATCGATTGTATATCGTCACTCAATAGCAAGCCTTTATCTCCGGATTTTGCTAATTCCAAAACCGACAACAACGAGGCATTATCTACCTCTCCCGTATAATCTGTACCGGTTTGCAATTCCAGAATCCGCTTTGAGTTTGTATCAAAACCGCATACCGGATATTTTTTTCCAAATGCTACGGCCAAAGGCAATCCGACATATCCCAAACCAATTATTGCAATTTGCATTTTACTTTTTGATCAATTTCAATAAAAATTCCATACTTTCTTTAAACATTACCGAATTGCTGATTTTCATGATAAACACATACAACAATCCGGAAATAAGTATTTTAAGAATAAATAACGCATACAAATTTACGATATTTTTTGTCAACAACCAAGCGACGAAAAAACAGCCAAGCGTTATTGCCAAATACGGCAAAATATCTTTCAGCACATGCTTCAATCGCAATCCTATCAATTTAGAGGTATAATATTGCCAAATCATCAGTCCTACAAAATTCATAGCAATGTAAGCAATTACCATTGGAAAGATGCCGAACGGATATGCCAGATATACAACTAAAAGTTGCAAAAGCCCGATAATCACTGTGCCATACATATATAAATCGGACTTACCATGGGTAAAAATCAACTGCATATATAAAGTTGATAAAAATCCGATAGCGCCCCAGATGCAAAACAGTTGAAGGAAAGGCACACTGGACAACCATTTTTCGCCAATAGCAATCACAATAAATTCACGTCCCACAAAAGCCAATCCCAACATCAAGGGAAAAGAGATAAACGCACTAAACCGGATTAATTTCCGCAACACGCTTACCTGTCTGTCTTTTTGTTCATTTACTTGCACCAAAATGGGTTGAGTGACAGTGTTAATCATACCCGCAATAAATGAATTGCCCATCACCGCCCATTTTTGTCCTTGGTCATAAATTCCAACCTGATTAGCGCCGTATAATTTTCCGAATATTATTGAAAATATTTTGGTGTTTATTTGCGTAAAAATGTTGGTAATAAACAATTTAATACTAAATGAAAACATGGGTTTTAAGGGTAAAAAATCAAATTCCAAACTGGGTTTCCATGGAGCGACAAAAAATCTTAATAAAGAAGATAGAGAAGTCAGTATTACCATTTGTGTAGCGAGCGCCCAATAAGCAAAGCCCTTTAAAGCCAAAACGATTCCAATTGAAAGCGCTATTCCCTGTGAAATCATATCTATTATCGCTTGCTGCTTTGTCATCAATTTTTTAAACATAATGGTATAGGATACCGTGCCGATACCGCCCAGTAAAAAGCCGATAAAAAGGAAACGGGACAAATTAGTCAATTCCGGATATTTATAAAACTTGGCAATAAATGGTGCGCAAAAGAAAAGAATAAGGTATAGCGCCAATCCCACAAAAACAGTAAACCAGAAAACGGCATTGTAATCTTTGTGCGTGGCGTCTTTTATATTCGTCAGTGCAACCGAAAACCCGCTATTGATAATGGTCGAGGCAATTCCGGTAAAAATGGCCAACATACCTACCATACCATAATCATCTTCACATAATATACGGGCCATAAAAACGCCAAACGCCAGCGCCAGCAACTGTTGAAAGCCGTTGTTGATGCCTCCCCACAGGAGTCCGTTGGCTGTTTTTTGTTTGAGAGTGGAGTCTGCCATGGTTAGATGCGGCGCCAACTTGGCCGGAAAAGAAAATTATCCATTTTAACTGTTTATTATATAGTTAGACAATAGGACAAAAATACATACTTTTTTTATTGAAAACAAATATTTACGATTTATTCTATTTCCCTTTCACGATTCGTTTAATATCGTTCAATTTATTTAACGCTTCCACCGGCGTTAAATTGTTTACGTCCATATTATTTATCTCATCGCGAATTTGAGAAAGTACCGGGTCGTCCAACTGGAAGAAATTCATTTGATAGCCTTCCCGTCCGGAGGAGAGGTCTTTCACGGGTTTGGCAATCCCGCTTTTGCGGTTGTCCGTTTCCAATTGCGCCAGAATTTCATTTCCCCGCTTCACAATGCTTTGAGGCATTCCCGCCATTTTTGCTACGTGAATCCCAAAACTGTGCTCGCTCCCGCCCTTGACCAATTTTCGCAGGAAAATGACCTTGTTGTTTTCTTCCTTGACCGAAACATTGTAGTTTTTAATCCGCTTGAACGATTTTTCCATTTCGTTCAACTCGTGATAATGGGTGGCAAAAAGCGTTTTGGCCGCTCCCCGCGGATGTTCGTGTATGTATTCTACAATCGCCCAAGCAATCGAAATGCCGTCGTAAGTGGAAGTTCCCCGTCCCAATTCGTCAAAAAGGATTAAACTTTTGCTGGAAATATTGTTCAAAATATCGGCCGCTTCATTCATTTCCACCATAAACGTAGATTCGCCCAACGAAATATTGTCGCTGGCGCCCACCCGCGTGAAAATCTTATCGACGATGCCTATTTTGGCCGATTCGGCCGGAACAAAAGAGCCGATTTGCGCCATCAGGGTAATCAACGCTGTTTGCCGCAACAAAGCCGATTTCCCCGCCATATTCGGGCCGGTAATGATGATGATTTGTTGTTGTTTATCGTCCAAATAAACGTCGTTAGGAATATACGGTTCGTCCGAAGGCAGTTGTGTTTCAATGACCGGATGCCGTCCGCCTTTGATGTCAATCACATTGTCTTCGTTGATTTGCGGCCGGATGTATTTGTTTCGTTGAGCTATTTTGGCAAAAGACAACAGGCAGTCGATATTGGCAATCAAACTTGCATTCGCCTGAATTTGAACGATATACTCGGTTAATTCAAGTACCAAATCATTGAAAAGCCGGGCTTCCAACTCGGCGATTTTATCTTCCGCACCCAGAATTTTTTCTTCATACACCTTCAGCTCTTCCGTGATATACCGTTCGGCGCTGACCAAGGTCTGTTTGCGAATCCAAGTTGGCGGAACTTTATCTTTGTGGGTATTGCGAACTTCGATATAATAGCCGAACACATTGTTATAACTCACTTTCAAGGAAGGAATTCCGGTCTGTTCACTTTCGCGTTGCTGAATTTGCAAGAGGTAATCTTTGCCGGAAAAAGCGATTTCCCGCAACTGATCCAATTCTTCATGGATTCCCTTGGCAATCACATAGCCTTTGTTCAGCAGCGCCGGCGGATCATTCACAATTTCTTTGGCAATCTTATCGCGGATTAATTCGCAAAGATTCAACTGGTCGCCAATTTTGCGCAGGCTGAGGTCTTCGGATTGACGGCAAAGTTGTTTGACCGGCTCAATAGCGCTCAAGGCGACTTTCATCTGAACAACTTCCCGCGGGCTTACCCTTCCGACAGCTACTTTGGAGATAATGCGTTCCAAATCCCCTATCAAACTCAGTTGTTTATCCAAAATTTCTTTCAATTCCGGTTCCCGGAAAAAATATTCAACCACCGATAAACGGTCTTCAATCAATTTGACTTCCTTCAACGGAAAAACAATCCATCGTTTCAGCATCCGCGCACCCATGGGCGTAATCGTCCGGTCTAAAACATCCAACAAGGCTTTTCCGCCTTCGTTCATCGTGTCTAATAATTCAAGGCTGCGAACCGTAAACCGGTCTAAGCGCACATAGCGGTCTTCTTCGATTCGTGAAATAGAGGTAATATGACCGGTTTGCGTATGCTGTGTCATATCCAAATAATACAAAATAGCGCCGGCGGCCACAATTCCGTTGGTCAAATGCTGGATGCCGAAACCTTTGAGGTTTTTCGTTTCAAATTGTTTCAACAAACGGCTGTTAGCTGTATCTTCCGTAAAGACCCAATCTTCCATTTCG
>BNXY01000114.1 GCA_025999935.1 Bacteroidia bacterium
ATTGGAAGGGACGGCTTTGATTATTTCTCCGCTTATCGCGCTGATGAAAAACCAAGTGGACGCCATGCGGAATTTCAGCGAAGACAATGGAGTCGCTCATTTTATCAATTCTTCTTTAAACAAAACGGCCATTGATAAAGTCAAAGACGATATCCGGGCGGGTAAAACCAAATTATTGTATGTAGCTCCCGAATCTTTGACGAAGGAAGAAAATATCGAATTTCTCCGGCAAGTTCCGGTTTCATTTTATGCGGTTGACGAAGCGCATTGTATTTCGGAATGGGGACACGATTTTCGCCCGGAATATCGGCGCATTCGTCCTATTATTAATGAGATAGCGCGAAGACCGCTTATTGCATTGACTGCAACGGCTACGCCGAAAGTACAACACGATATCCAGAAAAACTTGGGAATGATGGACGCCATTGTTTACAAGTCCTCTTTTAACCGGCCGAATTTGTATTATGAAGTACGTCGTAAAAATAAAGATATTGACCGGGAAATTGTCAAATTCATTAAAGCCAATGAGGGAAAATCAGGAATCATATACTGTCTTTCCCGGAAAAAAGTGGAAGATTTTACGGAAATTCTGAAAGCAAACGGAATCAATGCTTTAGCCTATCATGCAGGCATGGATTCCCAAACCCGCTCTGAAAATCAGGACGCTTTCCTGATGGAAGAAACGGAAATCATTGTAGCGACAATCGCTTTCGGAATGGGAATTGATAAACCCGACGTCCGTTATGTAATCCACTATGATATCCCGAAAAGTCTGGAAGGATATTATCAGGAAACCGGACGCGCAGGCAGAGATGGCGGAGAAGGGAAATGCGTGGTTTTTTATGCCAACAAAGACTTGCAGAAATTGGAAAAATTCATGCAGGGCAAACCCATTTCCGAACAAGAAATCGGCAAACAATTATTGGAAGAAACGAAGGCTTATGCCGAAACTTCCGTTTGCCGCAGAAAAGTTTTATTACATTATTTTGGAGAAGAATACACAGAAGATAACTGTGGAAATTGTGATAATTGTTTAAATCCTAAAAAACAAGTGGAAGCTAAAGACTTATTAATCTCAATCTTAGAGACAGTTGATTTGTTAAATAACAAATTCAAAGCCGATCATATTATTCATATTCTCCAAGGAAAAACAACCTCTGAGATTTTGTCGTATGAACATCAGGACTTGGATATCTTCGGTTTAGGTAAGGATGAAGATGAAAAAACATGTAATGCCGTTATCCGGCAAGCCATGATTGCCGGATTTTTGGATAAAGATATTGAAAACTACGGTCTGTTGAAAATAACAGCCGCCGGAAAAAAATATTTAGAGAATCCCACCTCTTTCAAAATCACGAAAGACAATGATTTTGATGGAGATGAAGGCTCGGACGAAGTTCCTCTTTTGCGAGGGGGCGCTACATGTGCGGTCGATCCGGTTTTGTATTCGATTATGAAAGATTTGCGGAAAAAATTGGCGAAAAAGTTGGAAGTACCGCCTTACGTCATTTTTCAGGATCCTTCTCTCGAAGCCATGGCGACCACTTATCCGGTTACCATCGAAGAATTGCAAAACATACCGGGTGTCGGCGCCGGAAAAGCCAAACGTTACGGACAGGAATTTGTTCAACTGATCAAACGGCATGTCACGGAAAACGAAATAGAACGTCCGGAAGACTTGCGGGTTCGCACGGTTGCAAATAAGTCAAAACTGAAAATTTCCATCGTGCAAAGCATCGACCGGAAAGTGGCGTTGGATGATATTGCCATGACTACCGGCTTGGAATTTAATGAGTTATTGGATGAAATCGAAGCCATTGTCTATTCCGGAACCCGAATAAATATTGATTATTTCTTAAATGAAGTGATTGATGAAGAACACATCGAAGATATTTATCTCTATTTCAAAGAATCCGAAACAGATGAATTAGAAGCCGCCATTGAAGAATTGGGTAGCGACTATACCGAAGAAGAAATCCGATTGGTCCGAATTAAATTTATTTCAGAATTGGCGAATTAAAACGGTCTATTTAATGTAGCAAAAAACAGGTTTTGTAGGATAGTTGCTTTGGCAGGTATTACTTCTCGTTTCAGATGCGATATAAGCAATCTTATGCCTTCATCTGAAATGGGATAATACGACCTTATCTTTCCAATGATATTTTCCATCATCTTCTCATTTATTCAATAAAATTACCGTAACTCCCTTCGCCCCATGCGCCCCAATCACAAGAGCCTGCTCAATATCAGCAGTCTTGGAAGGACCGGAAATAAACACTCCAAAGCCATACTCGCTGAATTGGATTTCCCGATAAGCCTCGTGCATATTATTGACCACCTTATTTTTGTCAAGCAAAATCACCAAATGCTCCGAAACGAAATAAACCGCTTTTTCTTTCACATTTTGCGGAATCCAAATACAACCGTTTTCTGCTATGCCGAGTTCGCCACGAATGATGGCTAAATCTGTGCCATTCAATTCGTAAGGTGTTTCTACGGTGTCCGGATTGATGTTGGCAATCGTTATTCCGGACACATTGGACGCTATTGTTTTGGCTTCCGGGTAGAGCGATTGAATGACAGAATTGATGTCTTGACCTTGCCTCAACTCAACAACTTTACCACCAACATTTTGTATCGTTTCCGTGAATTGCGATACTTTGTCGGAATACTGAATCCCAACGATCGCTATTTCAGGCAAATCGTAAGTTGCCTTGATGTTCTGCCGTATATTGTTTAATATTTCGTTTTTACTGTTCATTTGAATTAAAATTAATTGTCTGAATCAGGATTTTCCGGATTAAAAGATTAACAAGATTATTCTATCCTGTTAATCCTAAAATCTTGTAAATCCTGATTCAGACATTTTTTTCCACCATTGCGTGAACGATTCTTTAGCGAATGCAGGTAACTCCCGTCCTATCCCCCAACCATTTAAATGATTATACAACAAAAATCTCGGAAGATGATTGATGACAGGCGCGAATTTCAATCCGGTATTGTATAATTTTGGACGGTCAAAAAGAAATTTCAAGCCAAATGACATCACTTTCTTGGTGGGGTCTGCTTTGCCGAAGGAATCCAATTGTTGCCGCCAACGGTAAATCTGGTCTGCCAAATCTATTTTTGCCGGACAGACATTGTTGCACGAATAGCACAGCGAACAGGCCGATACATTATCGAAATATTCCTTGGGCGACCGCAACATTCCGAGATTGATGCCGATGGGACCCGGAATAAAATAGGTGTAAGAATATCCGCCACTCCGGCGATACACCGGGCAAGTGTTCATACACGCACCACACCGGATACATTTCAAGGTCTGATTGTGTTCCTCATTGCCCAACGACGTACTGCGACCGTTATCCACCAACACGATGTGCATTTCGCATCCCTTGCGCGGTTTGCGATAATGCGAGGTGTAAGTCGTGGACGGCTGACCGGTAGCGGAACGTGCTAATAACCGGGTATATACGCTCAATGCCTGATAGTCCGGCACTAATTTTTCTATGCCCATCGACACGATATGCAGTTTGGGAAAGGACGTGCCCATATCGGCATTGCCTTCGTTGGTGCAAACTACTACGTCTCCTGTTGCTGCTACGCCGAAATTGGCTCCGGTCATGGCGGCATCGGCTGTTAGAAATTCGTTGCGCAAATGTTTACGTGCCGCGTGTGTGAGGTAGGTTGGGTCGCTGTTATCTTTCTCCGTTTGCAATTTTTCTTCAAATAATTTGCCGACTTCTTGCCTTGTGAGATGAATTGCAGGGAGCACGATATGGCTTGGCAACTCGTTTTTCAGTTGCAGGATGCGTTCGCCGAGGTCGCTTTCTACCACGTCGATGCTGCGTTCTATCAGATACTTATTCAGATGACATTCTTCCGTGAGCATGGATTTGCTTTTCACAAGTTTCTTCACTTGCCGCTTGCTCAAAATTTCGTGCACGATTTCATTATGCTCTTTGGCATCTTTCGCCCAATGCACGATGACTCCATTCGCTTCTGCTTTTTCTACAAACCGGACAAGATATTCATCCAGATGGGACAGGGTATGCAGTTTGATTTGGCTTGACAATTCCCGCAATTCTTCCCATTCCGGAATATTCA
The DNA here is from genome assembly GCA_025999935.1 of Bacteroidia bacterium. GTDB lineage: Bacteria > Bacteroidota > Bacteroidia > Bacteroidales > Azobacteroidaceae > Azobacteroides. The sequence goes on from BNXY01000114.1 coordinate 4,108, forward strand.
TTGCGAGTTTGTCTCTTTTCTCGCGAACCATCCAAAGAGTTTCATTGTGCCATTGCTCTTGCGTTTTATTCCGAATAAAGCGTTCGGCGGCTTTTGCGTGTTTTGTACTCATAATCCGGCAGATAAAATTTGAACAATATGGATAAATTGAATAGGCCATTTTTCCCGCTTTACAATTCCCTGCAAGTGCATCAGGCAAGAACTGTCGGCTCCGGTAATGTATTCCGCGCCTGTGGCAATATGATTTCGCAATTTATCTTGTCCCATGCACACCGAAACGGCAGGCTCTTCAATGGAAAACATACCGCCGAAACCGCAACATTCATCCACTTTTTGAGGCTCAAACACTTCGATACCTTCCACC
>BNXY01000115.1 GCA_025999935.1 Bacteroidia bacterium
AACAGGAAAAAGTATTGGAAGAATCGCTTCCGGAAGTTTTTTCCATTATGAAAGATACCGCCCGTCGGTTTACGCAGAACGAAAAAATCATTGTAACGGCAAACGATTTCGACCGCAAATTGGCTGTGACACACGATTTTGTATCCATCGAAGGCGATAAAGCCATTTATTACAATCACTGGGTAGCAGGCGGAAACGAAATAATCTGGGACATGATTCATTACGATGTCCAATTGTTCGGCGGCGTGGTGCTTCACAAGGGAAAAATTGCGGAAATGGCGACCGGAGAAGGTAAAACCTTGGTGGCGACGCTCCCCGTTTTCTTGAACGCACTGACTCACAACGGCGTACATATCGTAACCGTGAACGATTACCTTTCCAAACGCGACTCGGAATGGATGGGGCCTTTGTATATGTTCCATGGTTTATCCGTGGATTGTATCGACAAACACCAACCCAATTCCGATGCCCGCCGCAAGGCCTATGAGGCTGATATTACGTTTGGTACGAACAACGAATTTGGTTTCGATTACTTGCGCGACAATATGGCCATCAGTCCGAAAGACTTGGTGCAACGGAAACACAATTACGCCATCGTCGATGAGGTCGATTCCGTTTTGATTGACGATGCCCGTACACCTTTGATTATTTCCGGACCGGTTCCGAAAGGCGAAGAACAATTGTTTGAAGAATACCGGGCGCGGGTGGAACATGTGGTAGAAGTACAACGCAAACTCACTAATTCATTGCTGACGGAAGCGAAAAAATTAATCGGCAATGCCGACCAAAAGATAAATGACGAGGGATTTAAATTGCTGTTCCGTTCCTACAAAGGGATGCCCAAAAATAAGGCTTTGATTAAATTCCTGAGTGAACAGGGCGTGAAGGCCAACATGTTGAAAACGGAAGAATTTTACATGCAACAGCAAAACCGGGAAATGCACATCATTACCGACGAATTGTTTTTTGTAATCGACGAAAAAAATAACACCATCGAATTGACGGACAAAGGTATCGACCTCTTAACGGGAAATTCCGACGACCCGCAATTCTTCGTTTTACCCGATATAGCCGGTCAATTGGCGATGATTGAAAATGAGGAGGGAACCGATGCGGAAAAACAAGCCCATAAAGACGAGTTGATGCAAAATTATGCGGTAAAATCGGAACGTGTTCACACCGTCAACCAGTTGCTGAAAGCCTACTGTTTGTTTGAAAAAGATGATGAATACGTGGTTATCGAAAACAAAGTGAAAATTGTGGATGAACAAACCGGACGTATCATGGAAGGCCGTCGCTATTCCGACGGTTTGCATCAAGCCATCGAAGCCAAGGAACGGGTGGAAGTGGAAGCAGCTACCCAGACTTTTGCCACCATCACTTTGCAAAATTATTTCCGTATGTACCGCAAATTAGCCGGTATGACCGGTACGGCGGAAACGGAAGCCGGTGAGTTTTGGGATATCTATAAATTAGATGTTGTGGTTATTCCCACGAACCGCTCCATTGCGAGAAACGACATGAACGACCGTATTTACAAGACGGCGCGCGAAAAATATTCCGCAGTTATCGATGAAATTGTGAGTCTGAAAGAAGCCGGACGACCGGTTCTGGTAGGTACAACTTCGGTGGAAATATCGGAATTGTTGAGCCGCATGTTGAATATGCGGAAAATTCCCCACAATGTGTTGAATGCCAAATTGCACCAAAAAGAAGCCGATATCGTGGCGCAAGCCGGTCAAACGGGAACAGTTACGATTGCAACGAACATGGCCGGTCGCGGTACGGACATCAAACTGTCGCCCGATGTGCGCAAAGCCGGTGGTTTGGCCATTATCGGTACGGCTCGACACGATTCGCGCCGCGTTGACCGCCAGTTGCGGGGACGCGCCGGCCGTCAGGGAGATCCGGGTTCGTCCGTATTTTTTATCTCGTTGGAAGATGATTTGATGCGGCTTTTCGCCTCCGAACGGATTGCCGGTATGATGGACAGAATGGGATTCAAAGAAGGCGAAATGTTGGAACACAGCATGTTGAATAAATCCGTAGAACGCGCCCAAAAGAAAGTCGAAGAAAACAATTTCGGCATTCGTAAACGTTTGTTGGAGTACGATGATGTGATGAACTCGCAACGCGAAGTTATTTACACCCGTCGCCGTCACGCTTTGATGGGCGAACGCATCGGTTTGGACGTGTTGAATATGCTTTACGATACCGCCAATGCCATCAGTGAGCAATTTACAGATTCCAATGATTATGAAGGATTGAAATTTGAATTACTGAAAACCATGGCTTTGGAAATTCCATTTTCCGAAGACGAATTAAAAGGAATGAAACCGGATGTAATGACCGAGAAAATTTTCAATACCGCCTTGGATAGCTTCAAACGTAAAACCGACCGCATGGCGCAAGTGGCTCATCCGGTTATTAAAAAGGTCTATGAAGAACAAGGCGAACGATTTGAAAACATTGTGGTTCCAATAACGGACGGTAAACGAATTTACAACATTACCTGCAACCTCAAAGAAGCCTATAATTCTGAATCCAAAGACATTATCAAATCGTTTGAAAAAGCTATTTTACTACATTCGATTGATGAAGCCTGGAAAGAACACCTGCGGGAAATGGACGATTTGCGCCAGTCGGTACAGAATGCCAGCTACGAAAACAAAGATCCTTTGTTGATTTACAAATTGGAATCCTTCGATTTGTTCAAGAAAATGGTAGATGATATGAACCGCAAAACCGTCTCTGTTTTGATGCGCGGCCAAATCCCGATGCGCGAACCGGAACAAGTGCGCCAGGCAACGCCCGAACGCAAAACGGATTTCAGCAAATACCGCACACAAAAAGACGAGATAACAGAAAGCCGCCGCCTGCAAGGTCAAGTAGCCGGTCGCGATACACGCGAACAACAAAAAACGGCGCCCATTCGCGCCGAAAAGACTGTGGGAAGAAACGATCCCTGTCCTTGCGGAAGCGGAAAGAAATACAAGAATTGCTGCGGAAAAGAATAGAAATGTAAACAAAGACACTACTTCCCAACTTTCTATACTTGCACATAATTCTACAAACTTTTTTGAAATTCTCTCAAATATTTCCAGTATTTTTGTCGTACACCCGGGTGTACGACAAATCTCCCAATTAGTGTTTAACGATTATCAGGAGATGTCTCCACTCGCTGCGCTGGTCGACATGACGCGGCTGCAAAAGGGGAAAGGAGGGGGAAGAAACGGCGGCGAAGCCGCCGTTTCTTCCCCCTCCACCCACATCTCAACGTTTTAACGAAAAAACCAACAACGAATCACAACAATTTCTGCTCTAAATCCAATTATTTTTGCTATTTTATGAAAAATAATATTTGAATTTGCTGTTTTATGAAAAATAATACATATATTTGTGCGGAATTTGACAATGTTCATTTTTACACACACGATTATGAATTTAGAAAATTACTGCACAGTATTTTTAACTGCGGTGAAACAGATATTTAAAAATACCTGTTCACAAAGAAAGTACTTTAAAGGGGACTGGTTCAAGTCTGCCCCGACAATGCTTTTTACTTGTTTACTCTTTACCTTCTTTACTGCCAAAGCCCAGGATCCGGATCTGGCATTCGGCTCCAAAGTCTTTTTCTTCCAGACCGACAGCGTGCAGTTGAAGCGCGACTTCAAAACCAACCGCTCTGTCTTCGACGCGCTGGATTTTCTGCTGAACATGCCGGAAGTCTATAATCACATCGACAGCATATTAGTTATCGGCGCCGCTTCGCCCATTGGTAGGGCAGAGCACAACCGTATCCTGTCGATTGCCCGTGCCAAAGCGATGGAAGTATATATCATGTGGAAACATCCCGGTTTTGACCGCAGCCGCATCGATGAAAAAGCGGCGGGCATCGACTGGGAAGGTTTTCAATACATGGTCTCGGAAGACGCCCGTGTGCCGGACAAGGGAAAAATCCTTTTCCTGCTGGGCCGGACTCGTAATGAAGACCTGCTGCTGCAGGAGCTTCGTCGCCTGCCCCCTGCAACGCAAAAATACCTCAAGACAAATATTTTTAGCCGGCTGCAATATGTGAGCGTTCGCTTTTTGATGGACGACGGCAGCTATATTCCAGCTGTGGAAGGCAGTCCGTTGGGGGATTTTCTTAAAAATAAGGACAATAAAAACGCGGTAAAGCGCGATACGATAACCGTAAACAATACGGTAACCGTAAACAATACAGTTGTAGTACGTGATACGGTGGCTGTTCAGAATACAGTTGTTTTGCGCGACACGGTGGTTTTGCGCGATACCCTTGTTCAGGTTTTTCCGGTAAACAGGCCGGCGCGGGTGTTTGCCGTTAGTTCCAATTTGCTGTACGATGCCGCTTTGCTTCCCAACCTTTCGCTGGAGCTTGCCTTCAACCGGCAGTCCC
>BNXY01000116.1 GCA_025999935.1 Bacteroidia bacterium
GTCGGCGGTCGTTCTGTACAAACATGTATCTGTCCGGCTTTCCGGCAGAAGAATTGATGCGGATTTCGGGGCATAAAAGTCCGGCGGCTTTCATGCGGTATATCAAAGTGGATAATCAGCAGGCGGCAAGGCGGTTGAAAGAGTTGAGGGCGAAGATGGCAAAATAATCCGAAAATTTAACGTAGAAATAACTTTGTACCCTTTGTTATTAATAAAATAAGTAGTATTTTTGTTGCGTATAGTCGTCATAGAAAATGGTAAACAAAAGAAAAATAGCGGAATTATTGTCTTGTTTCAGCATGGAAGATGTTGAGAAAGAAGTTATTGCGCGTTTTTTGGATGAATTTCATTTAGACTACTCGACATCTTCTATTTTAACAAACTATCTGCATAATTATAGCCGTAACAATGAATTAATTCTGCAGATGGGTACTCTCGAAATGGATTCTATTAAAACCTTGGAAAATTGTTTGGAGTTGCTGATTCCCGAAAACGACCGCAAACTGAACGGTGCATTTTTTACTCCCACCTACATTGTAGATTATATTATCGACGAAATCAAACCGAAAGAAAACGACCGAAATATTGACCCAAGTTCGGGTTGTGGCGCGTTCTTAATCGGATTGACGGAATACTATCATAAACATTATAAGAAGTCCATAAAGAAAACAGTTAAAGAAAATATTTTCGGCGCAGATATTTTGTCTTATAACATTGAACGGGCGAAACGTTTGCTTTCCATTTATGCCTTGCAGTACGGCGAAATTCTGGAAGAAACGGATTTTAATCTGTATCAAAGGGATAGCCTTCGTTATCAATGGACTGAAAAATACGATAATGTCGTAGGAAACCCACCTTATGTGAAATTTCAAGATTTATCGGACGAAAACAGGGAATACCTTGTCAAACATTGGAAAACCGTTGAGAAAGGAACATTCAATCTATATTTTGCATTTTTTGGATTGGGATATGATTTACTAAAAGAAAACGGACAATTAGGTTATATAACGCCCAACAATTATTTTACTTCATTGGCCGGTGAAACTTTGCGAACTTTTCTGATTAATAAAAAATGCTTGAATAAAATCATTGATTTTAATTCAAAGAAAGTATTTGATGTTCAAACTTATACGGCAATTTCGTTTCTTCGGAAAAGTAAAAATGATTTTATCTTATACGACCGAATACCGGACACGCATACGCCCGAAGAGTTTCTATCCAATGTTCGATATTCCGAAAACGCCGTATCCGAATTGAATATTAAAAAATGGCGTTTGTTGAGGTCGGATGAAAAGAAAAATATCAAAGCGATTGAAAGTGTCGGAATGCCGATAAAGCAAATGTTTGACATTTGTGTCGGAATTGCCACATTGAAAGATGAAGTGTTTTTTGTCGATGGGAACAACCTTGACGGCAAATACATTGGCAAAACAGGACGGAACGGAAAACGCTATAAGATAGAAAAAGAGATTACTCGAAGTGTATATAAAATATCGGATTTTAAAAGCCAGAATGACATTCTTAATAATACACGGCGAATTATCTTTCCGTACAAAGTAAACGGCTCTGCAACAATCATCAACGAAGATGATTTTAAGGTGAAATATCCTTATTGCTATGAATATCTACTACTGGTAAAAGAAGAATTACTTTCCCGCGATAAGGGCAAAATAAAATACAATCCGTTTTACGCTTGGGGACGCACTCAAGGTCTAACACGCTTTGGGAAAAAGATTCTGAATCCGACCTTTAGCCAATATCCCCGCTTTTTGGTGGTGGAAGATGAAGAAGCCGTATTTACCAATGGTTACGGTATTTTCTTCAAAGAGCCGGAAAAAGAATGTAGTCTTTTCGGCGATACCGGACATTCACTTTCAAAAATAGAAAATATTGATATTGTGCAGAAAGTGTTAAATTCCGAAATTATGCACTATTATATTAGCAGGACAAGCGTTTCTATTGAAGGCGGTTATCCCTGTTATCAGAAAAATTTCATTGAAAAATTTACTATTCCCGAATTTTCCTATAATGAAGTTCGCGAATTGCGTTCACTCTCTGAACACAAAGACATCAACCTCTTTTTGGCGGATAAGTATCAGGTAAATCTTCCTGTTCCGAATCTGTCGGTATAGATTTTCAGCAAATCCGAAATAAAATCAGGGAAACTTAAATTCTCAATGGATGCTATCGAATCATCGCTTAGCAATCCGTCCGCCCGAAGTTCTTCATCCGTATCATAAATTTTCGGAATATCCCGGCTGAAATCAACGATTAACAAACACACTCTTTCATATTTGTTATGGTTGGACGATGTGTCCATCCGTCCATTTATAGCATTGAATGACAATAAATATTTTTGGATATGCGATTGGATACTTGAAATTCCTCTATAAACTACCTGATTATTATTCGCATAATTGCTATCATATTCCTTAACAGCAATCATGTAAAATTCGCCCAATACCATTTGGGGACAACGAAGATGCAGATTTAATGCTTCGGCAAATGTCCTTTCATACAAAGTATCGAAGTTCTTAGCGGAACTGCTTAATTGACTTCTTACATTGATTGACAGCGTTTTTTCTGTAAAATCTTTCCCGAAGACATCTTCTTTTCCGTACAAAATACCTTCGGTTGTAAGTGTTTCAGGTATTTTTTGCACATTATTGGGAACAACGCAAATGTCTTGGTCTTTGTGTTTGAAGAATCCCGCCAATTTCAATTCGCCTGCGCTTTCGCCCAACGGAGGATTAATAAATTGCTCATTCACACCTTGCCGAATCAATTCCGATTTAACAACTTCGTGTAACAATTTGATAGGTTGCTGACTGCGAATCAAGTTATTTTTAGCGGTAGTTCCGCCTGAAATGATAGCCCCTTCAATAGATGATTTAATTCTATTGACGGCTTCCTGAAGTGAAATCAAATTCTGTGGCATTAAAGAAGTCTTTTAGAGGTACATTCAACGCATTCGCGATTTTCTCAATATTTACAATGGAAATATTCCGGCAACCGCTTTCAACGCTTGCAATATAGCTCCTGTCCAAATCGGCTGTATAAGCCAAATCCTTTTGTGACATGGATGCTTGTTCCCGCAGAAATTTGATGCGTTGACCTATTTTTGCCTTTATTTCCATGGTGCAAAGGTCGGGATTTGTTGACTATAAATCAAAGACTATGAGTAACATTATGTAAAATTGACTAATTCATCCGAACGTGTTTCCAATAAATTCTGATTTTTTAGCATCTTTTTGTTGAAAGTTGAAAACAAAAAGAATTAATTTCTTTATGATTAGCATCAAAAATAATTTCACTTTTGTTTCGTTATGTCGTAACCACTTGCATCATTTTCACTTTTATCAAAAGCATTATCAATATATTTTTGAGGGTTACTTAGAAAATCATCCTCATTCACCAATGAGATATATGACCCCGTGAGGCTATCAACAGTCTTACATACATCACAAGAATAGACCTTAGGATTTTGATTGAATCTATTATTCTTAATTATATCGTATAAATATGAATCATTTGTTGCAATACTACTACAACCATCTGGATTTTTATGTTCGGGTCTCAGCCAACTATATCCACCTAAATGTTTCATAACAACACCAACAATACCATTGGTTTTGGAATGCCTGTTCGCCCTGTTTATTTCTTTCAGTGAATATTCTATTTCCCAGTCAATCCATTTGCTCTGAATCATATTTGGCGAAATTATCACAATCGTTACCGATATTTGATATATCATATCGCTTAGAACTCTCCTAATATTACCGGTAGATGTATCTGATAAATCTGGCGAATCGCTTGTTTCGCCTGTATAGTAGGTAGCATCATCTCCCAATGCTTTAATAATTCTATCGCGAAGGCCTTGCGCTTCGCTGTATTTGTAAGAAATGAATGTTTTGTGCGCCATAGTAGCTTGTTAATATTTATTGCGAATTTCTATTGCTTCTTCAATCCAGTCTTCTAAATTGGTTTTAATATAATCATAAACATTTGTGCTCGTACTATAAGGTGGATTATAACACTTTACAATAGAGGATAAAGATTTTCCTTCAACGGTAAAATCTTCAAAAGGATTACGCCCCTTATTAGCTTGATTACCACTACTATCTTTAAGATTGTGAATATAAATACCAAACAAACCTCGATTTTCTTCCCATGCTTTTTTAATTTCGTGTTTAATCCATTTTCTTCCTGCTGTATTTTCACCAACAAACACAACTACACAAGATTTTCCA
>BNXY01000117.1 GCA_025999935.1 Bacteroidia bacterium
TAAATCATAAAATAAACCTTCTCTAATTGCTTGTGATTGATTGCATAAAGTCAATACCTTATTGTAATAAGCGCGCAAAGCCTTTTGGCCGGCTGTCAATAGTTGCGTATTGATTTTACCTTTATTGTACCAAGTACGCAAAGTTTCGACACTCCAATAATCAAAAATGGTGGTGCGCCCGTCCAATCCGCTGAAACCTTCGGCATCCATGCCCCTTTCGCCGAGTTCCTGCCCGGCGTAAATCATCAGTGGATTTTGGTTCATACAAGCGGAAACGACCAATGCCGGAAGCGCTTTTTCGGGATTACCGGCAAAAAAATCGGAGGCAATCCGCTGTTCGTCGTGGTTTTCTAAGAAATTCAGCATAAACGGCTGTATATCATCGACCGACTGCCAACAATGCGTAATCGCCTGCGCCGATTGATGTCCGCAAACGATTGCCCGCAAGGTATCGTACAAACCTACTTTATCGTAGAGATAATCGAATTTTCCATTCCAAAGATAATCGCGGTATTGTTCCGGATCATAGACTTCCGCAATAAATAGAATATTCGTAAACTGCTGTTTCACAATGGGAATTGCCCAAGCCCAAAACGCCACAGGAACCATTTCCGCCATGTCGCAACGGAAACCGTCGATGTTTTTGGATGCCCAAAACTGCAATATATCGCACATTTTATGCCATGTATCCGGAACCGGTTCGAATTGACTAAGATGTCCATTTAAGTAGTCAATGCCGTAATTCAACTTGACCGTTTCGTACCAGTCGTTGCGGCCGGGATGCGCCGTGAAACAATCATTGCCGGTTGCTTTTGCCGGAAATTCATGGTAAATATCCCCGTTTATTTCCAAGTTGAAATCCGGAGAAAGAGCTTGCCCCGGAATGTAATAGAAATTGTTGTTTGTGTCGAAAGAGATATGCACATTGTCGTTTTCGCCCAAATCCGCAATACCATCCGGTTTAGTGTCCGAATGATATTGGCGGGCGACATGATTGGGTACAAAATCAATAATCATTTTCAGTCCGGCCTGATGTGTCCGCTCTACCAAGGCTTCTAATTCCGACATTCTTTCCGGCACATTTTCCGCCAAATCCGGATCAATATCGTAATAATCCTTGATGGCATAAGGCGAACCGGCTTTCCCTTTTACCACAGCCGGATGGTCTTTGGGAATGTCGTATCCGGAATAATCTGTTTGCGTGGCATGTTCCAATAAACCGGTGTACCAGATATGGGTAAATCCCATTTTTTTTATTTCTTGTAAAACCTTGGGCGTAAAGGCGGAAAGTTTTCCTACGCCGTTTTTTTCGAGGCTACCGTTGATCGTATTGACCGCTTTTTCATTTCCGAATAAGCGGGGAAGTATTTGATAAATGACTATTTTTTCTTTCATGCGAAAATAATTTGAAAATTTGAAAATGTGCCAATTTAAGAATTTTCATTCTCTATGGCGTTTACTAAACTTGTATGTTTCATGGGAGCAATATTTTTTGAGTTCCATCGTCGGTTGAACAGAGTATGGAAAAAATGTTCCGGTTGGCGGCTTCGATTAAAGCGTTTTGAGAATAGCCATAACCGATTCCGAAAATCTTTTCCGAATTTTCCAAATCAAATGTTTTGTAATAAGCGACATCCGTTATTTCCACCAGAACATCGCACAAAGTTCTATCCAACAAAGCATTGGTTCGCGACATGTAGTGATAGGTGCGTTCGGCGATGTGCATGATGGTTTTATTGTACTTTTTCGGCACCAAGGGACTGACATTGACTCCAATTATTTTGTTGCACATCCCCCGGATGGTCGATACCGGAAAATTCTTAAAAATTCCACCATCCACATAATTTACTCCATTGATAACTACCGGATTAAAGACAATCGGAATGCTACAGGAAGCCACAATTGCATCAATAATCGGACCTTTATCGAAGACAACACTCTCTCCTTCGTCCAAATTGGTTGTCACCACTTTCAACGGAATCCGCAAATCTTCAAAATTTTTGGCGTGAAGGTGTTTTTTTAAAAAACGCCGAAACCCCGACGTTCCGAAAATAGCCGCCATGGGCACCTGAATATCGACAAATTCCCGAAAATCTTTTCCTACAAACAATTGAATAATTTCTTCCGGCGTATATCCATCGGCATATAAAACACCGGCCAAGGCGCCGGCGCTGGTTCCGGAAATAATATCCGGCCTCAGTCCGAAATCTTCAATGGCCTTCATGGCGCCGGGATGCGCAAATCCACGTGCGCCGCCGCCGCTTAAAGCCAATCCCAACTTGTATTTTTTCTTTTCTAATAAATCGGTCATAGTTAATTTTATATTTTAGTTACAATTCGTTCCCTTAACGCAGATGCCATTTCCTTTTTTTTATCCGACCAAAAGGAGGATTGTTTCAATAAAACGGTTAATTGTTCGAAATCATTATTTTTTTCAGCTTCTTTAAGGAGGTTGTTGATTTCATCTATTTTGTTCTGTACCAATACATTTTTGTAATTGATTACTTCGTAGGGAACCAAATCAATCAATTTTTCTTCTTCCGGCGGGATTTTTTTGTACTTGGAATGAACTTTGCTTTCGATGTATTTATCAGTGGCCAAATCGACTGCTATTTTACTGATTTGCGGATTGGGATGGTTTTTAAACCAGATTTCCGACTTGAATCCTTCTTCCTTGTATTTCCGATAGGCTTCTTCCAGAATCTGTTGATAGAGCGGATTGGTAAATTTCAGATCGTCCCTTTCCAATTCCTCTACGATATATTCGATAACAAAAAGCGGGTCTTCCTGCTTGATTTCTTTTTCAGACCGGTTTTCATCCGCCGGTTCTTCTTTTTTGACATTCATCATGTCTATTTCTCCATAACGGATTACATAACGAAGGATGGCGCGTTCGTGGTCGTCTAAATAGGTGTTTTTCCCAAAATTGAAATCGGGGTAAGTTTTCGGCTGATTGGGTAGAACTTGTTCTTCGGCAGGCGTTTTGCTACCGTCCGGATTTTCAACTTCGGGGTACGCGGTTTTTTTCTTTTGCACCAAGATTTCCTGCCGTTTTTTGGCGATGGCGCGCACCAAAGTACCTTCATTCACATCGGTTATCCGGCTACACTCCTTGATATAAACCAAACGGATAATTTCTTCTGGAATAAGTGCAATTGTATCAATGATTTCCGTAACCATCTGCGCCTTTTTGACGGGGTCGTTTCCGGCTTCCTGCATCAACAAACCGGCTTTGAAACGGACAAAATCGGCCTCATTATTCTTGATAAATTCGTTGAAAGCCGCCGCATTTTGCTTGCGGGCGAAAGAATCGGGATCTTCCCCTTCGGGCAAAAGGACGATTTTGATATTCAGTCCGGCTTCCAACAGCAAATCGATTCCACGGATAGCGGCTTTGATTCCGGCCGAATCGCCGTCGTAAAGTACGGTAACATTATTTGTAAACCGGTGAATCAAACGGATTTGTCCCTGGGTCAATGCCGTTCCGGAAGAGGCCACTACGTTTTCGATTCCCGCCTGGTGCATGGAAATCACATCGGTGTAACCTTCCACCAAAAAACAACGGTCTTGCTTCACGATGGCTTGCCGGGCAAAATAAATACCGTATAATTCGTTACCCTTGTGATAGATTTCGCTTTCCGGAGAGTTAACATATTTCGCCGTTTTCTCGTCTTTCAGGATGCGGCCGCCAAAAGCAACCACTTTTCCCGACAAGGTATGTACGGGAAACATGACCCGTCCCCGGAAACGGTCGGCCATGTAGTTGTTGTCGCCCACCACCGTCAAACCGGTTTTTTCCAAGTAGGTTTTTTTGTAACCGGCTTTCAAGGCCTGTTGGGAGAAGGCGTCTCGTCCTTCCAAAGAATAACCCAGTTGAAATTTTTTGATGATGTCGTCCCGAAATCCCCTTTCCCGGAAATAGGAAAGTCCGATGGATTTTCCTTCTAAATGTTCGAACAAATTGGCTGTAAAGGATTTTTGGGCGTAGGCATTGAGGATGAACATGCTTTCCCGGTCGCCTTCGGCTTGTTTCTGTTCGTCGGTTAATTCGGTTTCCTTGACTTCGATTCCGTATTTTTTGGCCAAATATTTGAGCGCGTCCACATAAGCAATTTGTTCGTGTTTCATAACGAAATGGAGCGGTGTTCCCCCTTCGCCGCAGGCAAAACATTTGCAGATGTTTTTAGCGGGCGAAACGTAGAAGGAAGGCGTTTTGTCTTCATG
>BNXY01000118.1 GCA_025999935.1 Bacteroidia bacterium
TATCAAACGGTATCCATAAAACTGCGTTGTACCTTGTTGAATACAACAATTCCTATCACTAACACGCCACACATAAACACAAAACTGTAGCCCAATTGCAGCCAGTTAAAAAGGCCTGTTCCCATGGTGGCGTATCTAAAAGTTTCTATAATTGAACTGACCGGATTTAGTGCAATAATCCATTGAAATGTAGGCGACATTGTACTTAATGGATATATAACCGGAGTTACATACATCCACAACTGTACAACAAAAGTGAATAAAATACTTAAATCACGATATTTCGTAGTCATGGAAGAAATAATAATTCCAAATCCCAGGGATAATCCGGCCAACATAACGATCAATACAGGAACTAATAATATATGGATGGTAGGAGCTACCGGCACCCCGATTATTAAATAATATGCATAAAAAGCTAAAAACAAAAGAAGTTGTATGCCTAATACGTATAAGGATGAAATAACTGTACTTAAAGGCATAATAAGACGTGGAAAATATACTTTGCCGAAAATGCTTTGGTTCGTGACGAATGTTGACGATGTTTTGTTCAGGCAGGTAGAAAAATAATTCCAAAGGCAAATGCCGGAGAGATAAAACAAAGGTTGCGGCAAACCATCGGTCGAAATATTGGCAATTCCTCCAAATGCAACCATATATATGATAGTCGTTAAAATAGGATTAATAAAAAACCACAAGGGGCCTAAAACCGTTTGTTTGTACTGCGTAACAATGTCCCGTTTTACAAACATTACCCCTAAATCCCTGAAGCTAACTAATTCTCTGAAATCTATATCAAATAAACCGGTTTTAGGTTTGATAACGGTAGACCAATTTTCTGTCTCTGCCATATTTTCCTAACAATAATCTTTATAAATAAAGTTGCAAAGATAAGGATAAAAAGAGAAATTCCCAAACAAGCTGAACAAAATCAGCGATTCAGGGAATAAATATTTGTAATTATCTTTCAAAATATCGAGTCAAACCCGTCTCCATTTTATTAATTTGGGTCACTTTTTCAAGGTAGTTGTTATTCTTCTTTCTATTGTTTCGCAAAGTTATAATTTATATTTTGCTTTTCGTAACCAAACCGTAACATTATCGTTACAATACCGTAGTTTTTCCTATCTACTTTTGCATAAATATTTATTACGATTAAATGAAACGATTGAGGCGAATTTTTGAACGCATTGTGGAGGCGATGCTTACCCTGAGCGGGAGTATCACCACCCTTGCTATTTTGTTGATTATCATTTTTTTATTCAAAGAAGGATTGGGCTTATTCAGCAATCCGGCAGTGGAAAAAGGCTATGCGCTTTGTGTCCATCCGACGAATCCGATAGAGAAACTTAATCCGCAGCAAATCAAGCATATATTTGATTCCGAAATAACGAATTGGAAAGAAGTCGATGGTCGGGACGAGGAAATTATGATTTTCCGCCTCGATGAAATTTTCAGTATCTATTCCGATGAAGAATTGGGCGACGATTACGCTTTGCTTCCGCAGAAATTAGGTGAAATCATTGCCGAAAACCCCAATATCATCGCTTTCCTTCCGGAAAAATATCTGCCGGAAGACAGGTCGTCTATGAAAGTCTTGCCTTCGGGAACGATTAATATTGCCGACTTTTTCGGGGGACAAGAATGGCAACCTACCGCTACGCCCGCTCCTCAGTATGGCGCATTGCCGTTAGTGCTGGGAACGTTGTGGGTCAGCCTTTTTGCCATTTTAATCGCTTTGCCGTTGGGATTGGGCGTGGCGGTTTACCTTTCGGAACTGGCAGACGAGCATACACGTAAAATACTGAAACCCACTATTGAACTATTGGCAGGTATTCCTTCTGTGGTTTATGGTTTTTTCGGATTGGTGGTCGTTGTCCCGTTTATTCAAAAAACGCTTCAACTGCCCGTTGGCGAAACGGCTTTTGCAGGCAGTTTGATATTGGCTGTTATGGCGTTGCCAACCATCATTACGGTAGCCGAAGACGCTATGCGCAATACGCCGCGAACGATGCGGGAGGCGAGTCTGGCTTTGGGTGCAACGCCGTGGCAAACCATTTATAAGGTCATTCTTCCTTACTCCTCTTCGGGCATTGTCGCCGCGGTGGTGTTGGGTATCGGCAGGGCTATCGGCGAAACGATGGCAGTACTTATGGTTACGGGAAATGCAGCAGTTATACCCCATTCGCTTTTTGAATCGGTACGCACCATTCCGGCAACGATTGCGGCGGAATTAGGAGAAACTCCGACAGGCGGAACGCATTATCAAGCGCTGTTTTTATTGGGTATCATTCTTTTTATTATGACAATGATAATCAGCTTGTCGGCAGAATTTATATCCAAACGGCAACAAAAAGGAATTTAATTATGAACAAAAAAACAACACAAAAAATAGCCTTTTTCACCTTTCGGGTGCTGGGATTAGTAGTAGTAGCCATTCTGTTGGGAATATTGGGATTCATTGTTTACAACGGTATCGGCGTTATCAGTTGGGAGTTTTTGACTTCGGCGCCCACCGAAGGAATGACTTCCGGCGGTATTTTTCCGGCTATTGTCGGTACGCTTTGGCTGGTTGCCGGCAGCATGGCATTTGCCTTTCCATTTGGCGTGATGTCCGCCATTTATATGAACGAATATGCGGGCAACGGCTGGATAGTGAAATTTATCCGCGTGATGACCAACAACTTGAGCGGTATTCCGTCTATCGTTTTCGGATTATTCGGTATGGCATTGTTTGTCAACACATTAAAGTTTGGCGATTCCATTCTTGCCGGCTCCCTAACATTAGGTTTACTCATTTTACCGCTGATTATCCGCACGACGGAAGAAGCCCTTAAAGCCATTCCCGATTCCTATCGCACAGGGAGTTTAGCGTTGGGAGCAAGCAAGTTGCAAACCATTCGCCGAGTGGTGTTGCCGATGGCATTCCCCAACATCATCACCGGCTTGATACTTGCCATCGGCAGGGTTTCGGGCGAAACAGCCCCGATACTTTTTACTGTTGCCGCCTATTTTCTGCCCAAACTGCCCACCGGCATTTTCGACCAAGTGATGGCGCTTCCTTACCATTTGTATGTGATTGTAACAAGCGGGACAGACATTGAGGCTTCACGACCAATTGCTTATGGAACGGCATTGGTTTTGATTGCCATTGTTTTGATACTAAACTTAATGGCTTCTTTTTTGCGAAGAAATTTCGGTAAAAAAATAAAAACAAATTGATGATGATAGAAACACGAAACATCGACTTTTATTACAGCGATTTCCACGCCTTGAAAAATATCAGCATGGAAATGCAGGAGCATACCGTAACGGCGCTAATCGGACCTTCCGGTTGCGGAAAGTCCACTTTTTTGCGCCTGTTCAACCGAATGAACGATCTGATTGACAATACCCGACTGACAGGCGAATGTCTGATTGACGAACAAAATATATACCATAAATCCGTTCTGGTGGACGAATTGCGTAAAAAAGTAGGCATGGTATTCCAAAAGCCCAATCCGTTTCCAAAATCCATTTTTGAGAATGTGGCTTACGGACTGCGGGTAAACGACATCAGCAACAAGTCGTTTATCACGCAACGGGTAGAAGAATCATTGAAAGCCGCCGCTCTGTGGGACGAGGTAAAAGATAAACTGAAAAAGTCGGCATTCGAACTGTCTGGCGGACAGCAGCAACGGCTTTGCATTGCGCGCGCATTGGCAATTTCGCCCTCTATTCTGTTGATGGACGAACCGGCTTCGGCGCTCGACCCGATTTCGACATCCAAAATAGAAGAGTTAATCTATTCGCTCAAAAAGGACTACACCATTGTCATTGTAACGCACAATATGCAACAGGCAGCCCGCGTCAGCGACAGAACCGGTTTTTTTATGTTGGGTGAACTGATTGAATTTAATGATACAAAGAAAATGTTTTTAAGTCCGGAAAAGGAACAGACACAGAATTATATAACAGGGAGGTTCGGGTAAATTATGTCGAGCTTGTAAAATTAATCCTTGTCAACCAATTGCAAAAAAAATCCATTGCTCAAATATCATTTATCAAAAAATTTACTACCTTTGCACCTGAAATTGCGACAAGAAATGGTTCTTCTTTTTGTTAGAATCACGCGGGGAAAGTCGCACGTACGGTTCTTAAAGGGAAAAGTGGTGGAAACGCCGCCAACCTACTTAGTTAATT
>BNXY01000119.1 GCA_025999935.1 Bacteroidia bacterium
CCTGCGAAATCGGAATCAGTCCGGGCAAGGGTTTGACTTTCAGCGTATATCGGCTGAAATACGTTTGTTGCCAATCGGAACTTTCATTGCTGTAAGCCGTTCCGGGACGCGGATACCAATACGTTTCCGGCGTAAACATCAGATAATTGGCCGTTTGGAATGTGTATTGCTTGTCGGAAGAGAAAGAGTTGGTGCCGTATTTCTTTTGTAAATCTTCGTCGGGTATGTCTAAATAACAAAAAGCGTTACTAATTTTTCCACCGTATTTTACCGTAAATTGAATCGTATCGCCGGTAGCGATTTCTTTCCCAAAA
Organism: Bacteroidia bacterium; assembly: GCA_025999935.1. Classification (GTDB taxonomy): domain Bacteria; phylum Bacteroidota; class Bacteroidia; order Bacteroidales; family Azobacteroidaceae; genus Azobacteroides. Next base: position 315 of record BNXY01000119.1, read on the forward strand.
TCAATCAAAATGATTTGTTGGTCACGTTTGAAAGATAAAACTTCGCCGGTAGCGCCGGTAACTTCCTGTACGCTTAAGCCGGGATTCAGGCAGAAAGTAAAAACGGAGGCCGTTTCAAGCGTAATGCCTTTCATTTTTACTTCCGCATTGAAAATATCCGGATGTTGCTCTACGGCAATATTATATTCATCAATAACCATTTTGGGAGTATGCACGTATTGATTGTTGATGTTGATGTATAAATTGCGAATTTCTTTTTCCTTTTGTATGTCGTTGATGTATTTATATGAAAAAGAACCGCTTATCAGCAGTGAAACAACCGTAAAAACTATCCATGGATAATTATTTCGGGGCGAATTGGGCAAGCGTCGGAACAAGGCGATGGTCATGGAAATAAAGGCGAAACCGGCAAATAAATAAATCAGCCGGTGGGTAAGCAAAGCTTCCCAATTGGTAAAACCGACAATAGATGATTTTACTAACGGCAGGTAATTCGCCAAGTAATCGTATATATAAAAATACTTGTCTTTCAGATAGAAAATCGACAAACCGATATAACCCAATAGCAGGATGAAGGTAAGCGATTGATTTCTAAACAGCAACATCAAAAAGACGGATAGTCCGATGATATAAATCAAAGTAGGAATGCTAATCAGCAGAAAATAAACCAAATAAGCCGGCCAGTCGATGGAAACGGAAGGGGAACAGATGGTAAACACAATCGACATAGCTATGACAATCAGGTTGAAAATCAGGAACACGCGCAGATTTCCCCAGATTTTGCCGAGAATATATTCCGCATTACTCAAAGGGCGCACGTAAAATACCTCGGAAGTATCCATTTTATGATCCCTTTTCATGAAATCCGATGCGAGAAAGATGGCGATAATGGCTTGTCCGAAATTAACCGATGCGAGATTCATGTAGGGAATGTTGGAGGCAATGGCTCTGAGCGCCCATTCTGCTCCGCCCCGATCCCCAAAAAGCATCGTCAAGTTCTGAATGAATAAGATGAATATATACAGAATCGTAAATATACGAAAAAACCAACTTCTTAGCAGCAGTTTGCTTTCGTATTTTGCAATGGATTGTATGTTGTAGAAATAGGACATAAATTGATTTTTGCGCGTGATTAATCGTTTGTCCAGCGGTTCAGACTGTTTTCCATATAATATACGTAAGCATGTTCCAGATTCGGCGGATAAGGTTCCGCGTCATAGCCTTTTATCTCATCGGCAACTACCTGCACTTCCCAATCCGAACCGGAACCGGAAGGAATCGTGGTAATGACCGGATAAAGCTTGTCCACTTCATGCAGTTTATCGCCGGGAACCCGGAGGCGCCAAACTTTTCCTTCAGCGCGTTTCAGCATATCTTCCGGAGAACCGAAAAAAGAAACTTCGCCCTTGTTCATCAAAGCCATATTCTTGCAAGTGCTTGAAATATCGCCGACAATGTGCGTAGATAAAATAATGGTCACGTCATTTTCGCTGATTTCGGACAAGAGATTGCGGAACCGGATGCGTTCTTCCGGGTCCAATCCGGTAGTCGGTTCATCAACGATAATCACTTTGGGATTGTGAATCAAGGCTTGAGCGATACCCAACCGGCGTTTCATCCCGCCCGAAAGTTTGTTGGCGTACCGTTCCCGTACTTCATACAATCCAACATTTTCGAGCATGGCATCGACCGCTTGTTTCCGTTGCTTGCTGTTCGACATGCCGGATAAACGGGCGGCATAATCCAAAAATTCGCAGGTTTTGTATTTGGCGAAAAAGCGAAAATCCTGTGGCAGATAGCCCAAGATACTCCGGATTTCTTTCCGTTGTTTTTGCAAATCGTAACCGAAAATGTTGACTTGGCCGGAAGTCGGTTCCAAAAGGGCGACCAAGATGCGCATCAACGTGGATTTTCCGGCGCCGTTAGGTCCCAACAAGCCGAACATACCGGTGGGTATTTCCAGACTGACATCTGTTAAGGCTTGATTCCCATTGGGAAACACCTTGTTTAATCCGTGTATCGAGATGCTCATGTTTATTTTTAAAACTTAATTTTCATTTCAACATCTTTATCGCTCTTTTTCCAATCCGGAAATCCCCGTATCAAACGAATGGCTTCGGCATCTGCCTGAGAAGACACTGATTTTTTGATGGTTACATTGTATGGATGTCCGTTTTCATCGACAGAAAAGGACAGCGATACTTCTCCTGCTATTTTTTTACCGCTTGAATCCACCGGAGGAATCATCACCTGCTTTTTATAATCGTTGAAGTCTTTGTATTTTTTGATTTTAACCACGGCAACCTCATCCAAAGCCTTTTCCTCGTCCCGCAAAGCGATTAACATGGATTCATCGGTATCAACAAGAAGCGGCGAAACAGGAGCGATTTCCTTTTGGTTTATTTTTTCCGCGATTGCGGCCAATTCAGCTTGCATCTCCATCCTTTCATCCCTAACATCTTCATCTTTCATGATTACAGGAGGCACAAAATGTACCTCACTTTGCTTATTTTGGGCGATAAGCGCTTCCGAATTGATTTTTGCGGAATCCATTTTTTCAAATTCAAAAGCGGATGCTGTTTCTTCCGGAATTTGAATCTCGTCTGCTTTTTTATCGGCAATCGTATTCTCGGCCGTCAGATTAGGCGTTTGTTTATTCAATAAGAAAGAAGATTTTTCCCATAAAAAATATCCGCCGATACCGATTACCAAAAGAATAGTTGCCGCAATACTCCAGCTGCGCAACGGATAATGAACCCGACGTGTTCGTTGAGAAATCCGGCTTTGCATTTCCTCGATTCGTTTTTCGTGGCCGCCTTTCACGCTGTCATAACCTTTTAGCGCATCCGATAGAAAAGAATCGCGCATCGCCTCCCGCTCGAGACGATTGATTTCGCGCCCTTTCCGTTGTCCTCGTATGTAATTTTCAAGATTCATCAGCTATTTTTTTCTATGCAAATTTTTAAATTTCGTTTTCCATTTTGAATATAACTTTTTACCTGATTCAAATTATATCCGGTACTATCGACAATATCCATATACGACATTTCTTCCATAAAGAAACGCATAATCGCAATCCGTTGTTGAACGGGAAGTTTTTTTATACATTCCTTTAATGCCTCCAACCGTCCGTTATCTTCCTCTTTATCGTCTAATAGATGCAAAATTTCGTCCGATTCCATAAGGTCGGCGTTAAAATCGACAATGATTTCGGTTTTTTCTTTTCGCAAGATTTGGAGACAATGATTTTTTACCACCGTGTAAATCCAGGTGCGAAAGACGTCAACCTCATACTGAGCCATTTTGGGAAGCAGATTCTCAAACAGTTGCATAACAGCGTCCTGCGCTTTGTCTTCATCGCTCAAATACCTCAGACAGACCCCATAAAGCATGGGGATATACCGGTTAAACAATTCGCCAAAATATGCGGTATCTCCGGAAATTTTGTGCTGTTGCAAAAGTTCATCATCGGTCAGTTTCAATATGTTTTTTCGTCTAAACAAAAATATTTTTTTTACAAAAGTAGTTTATTTTTGCGAATTTATGAAATTCTTCCTTCTTTTTCGGCTCTCATCTTCATCGAATGAAACATCCAAAATAGTTCGTGTTGCAAAGGTACGAGTTGGTTTTATTTAATTTAAGGTTTAAAAAAAGTTTACCTTTGCCACAAATTAAGATGCATATTTATAGCAAGAACAACAACACTTCACAAAACCATATTTAAAAATCCATGTATTTTTCTTTAATATCTGCCGTCTGACGTGGAAAGATTGATAATGTTTCATGATTCCCAGATAAGAATTAACGCTGTCTCGCAGA
>BNXY01000120.1 GCA_025999935.1 Bacteroidia bacterium
AATTAATGAACCCTCATGCTTTAGATTGGGCAGACATATTGATATTGCGGATTATAAATAATGATGATTATTATGCATCATTGCAAGAATCCGTGATAAAAAACAAGGCTTATGATACAGGCGTTTTTAAACTGATTTTGAATCATTTAATTGAACGAAATCCGAAACGATTTTCGGAAAGGTGTAATCATATCTTGTCATTAATTCTATCATGATACATGTTCTTGTGAAATAATAAATAAAAAATAAAAAATGGAAGCATACGAATTAATTATTCATTTCAAATCTCCTACAATGACTGCAAGAGAGTATCTTGATTTCAGTAAAAATATTTTGATACGACTTGCCGAATTTGATTCTATTTTCAGAGATTTATTTGGATGGGGAACAAAAGCCAATGCAAGAAGACAGATTGACCCATCGCTAAACGATTTTTATGAAATTGTTTTTAAACAGATTGAAGACAAAACAATCGCTTATGAAAATCCGGATCCGGATAATAAAAATTTCACCTTGGATTCTAAATGTTTTATTGGATACGGTAACAGTTATTCTAATACAACAAGAAAGAAAGATGGGCAGATAACAGTTAGCATAGAAGCCGGAAAAGATACACAGACCGGAATTTTAATAATAGAATTTCCCGAATGTAACTTTATTCGATTTAATGAATATGCGTATGTGCGATCTCTTTTTCAGAAATGTATTCAAATGCTGAATCCTGTTTACGGATATATCATTTCCGATGCAATTATAGAACTTAACAATGCGGATAGAAATGAAAGTGAGATTGGATGGTTTACTTATTTAGGGGAAAAAAATATATTAAATATTTTACCTGATTATATTTACAAGGAAGAACTTGAAAACGGGACTTTATTTCTATTAAGCAAAGACATTCCGGATGTCAGTAATAGAGAAACGGAATATAAAATTAAAGAAATAAGAAAATCTTTAATGAAAAAGAATTTGTTAAATATAAAAAACCATATCAATAAATGATGTACCCAAAACAAATAATGAGCAATACAGAATGGCTTTTTTCAGATGGATATAATCAAACTGTCAATGAATTTCTTGAAAAAGCACGCATCCATTGTGAGAATATGTCGGTTAATTACTGGAATCCTCAAGAAATAGCTATAAATATTTCTGAAATTTACATTCGGTATTCGTATTGGAACGAATCTCTGGAGGAAAATGAATGTAACATTTTCTTGTTGACAGCAGATAACAAGTCGTATTTCACGCAAGGGGAACTTCTTTTTAAAATACACAATGCTGTTGAATTTAATTTGGCGGAAAATTTGGAGGAACATATTCATTTTGGCGGGTTGGCATTTTGTGAAGAAGAAAAGAATAATACCCCTGTTTATGAATTAGTACTGGAGAGTTAAACAAAGAAAAGTCCAATTATGTTTTCATTTCTTGAAGAATACAAATTACGTGAAGACCTTTTCGAGGGAAACGGCGTCGAAAAGGTGATGAAATACACGCATCATTTTTATACTCCCTATCCGGAAGATATACCCAAGGCTTTGGAAACGTTTAATCCGTTTCCTGTGGAATTGAAAGCTTTCTACGAACAGATTGGCTTTGGATTCATGCACCGGCGCAAAGGGAAACTCAATCGCGTGTTAGATCCCGTGTCTTTAATCCTTGTCAATCTGAGGCAGGATGAATGCCGGTATGACAAAGCCCTCGAAAGAACGCTCGCCCACTACGATACAGACAGGCAACTGCTCTTTTTTCAATCCGACAAAGGAGAATACATTGCTATTGACCGGACGGAAACAAACGGCTCTAACCCGGTCTTTTACAAACATCACAAATTGACAGATTCCCTCCATGAGTTTATTGCCGGTTTTCACAAAAACGAGTCTTGGCTGGAATCCATTAATTAGCTATCTTTACACCAGATACGCTCTTTTAACATCTGGCTCAATTTGCCGGAACGGGTGGCTCAATTTCACCGAAATAATCAGACAAGATAGAATTTGTTACCAGCGGACAGATTCCGCTTCCACCTGATGCTTTGGAAGACATACAAAAGATGCAGGAAGAAGGAGCAAAGGAAGAGGAAAAAGGCTGGGGTTGGCTGGATACTTTGGGATTGAAAAATAATGAAGATGCTATTATAGAATCTGGAATGAGTATTTTTAAGTTAATTACTCTAAGAGGAGAATCAATATATTACAGAGATAAATCACAAATTGACAGAATGTTAAATATATAATTTTATGAATTTCAGAAAATTTAAACTAACAAAAAAGAAAATGGTAATAATCGGTATTGTATTCCTTGTGTTTTTATTTTTGGAAAAGAAAATGGAATTACCGCAAATCAATGTTATAGCGAAAGATTTATGAAACTCATTTGTTTAAATATCATTCTATTAATCATCTTAAACAGTTGCAATATGACAATATCCAAATATGGCCGTCAATACAAGCCGGAAATGTATTTTACTGGAAATGATTTAATAATCGCTCAATCTATTTACGATGGCGATACTACGCTTGTGCACCAGATACCCGATTCCGAAGTGAATAAAATCAACGAGAAAGGTATTTGCTTCCTTATTTATTCTATATATGCCAATAACGAACAAGCCATGGAGATACTTTTAAGAAAAGGAGCTAACCCAAATATCTATTGCGATATTAAGCCTGATTTGGAAGATGCCCAGGAAGATATAACTCCATTGGCTCAAGCCGCAAGATGTCCTAAAATAAGCTATGTCAGGACATTGTTGAAATATGGAGCCAACCCTAATGATACACGTTCTTTTCATATTGCCTTAGATGAAGCCGTTTTAAGGAACGATAGGGAAATGGTTGATTTATTACTGGATAATGGGGCGGATATCAATATACAGACAAAATTAACAAAAGCTACGGTGGTGGTAACAGCTGCAGATATTCATGATTTTGACATGGTCAACTATTTGTTAGACAGAGGGGCAAAACCTATGTTACGGGATGCTGACGGTGACTGTCTCGCATATACCGTACAACACCAAATAAACAGGGGACGAGGCAGCGATAAATACAAAAAAGAATTGCAAGATTTAAAGAAACGCTTGGAAAGCATGGGCGTTGTTTTTCCAGTAGAGAAAATACCGTCGACCAAAGAAGAAACATACGAATACAAGCCGTCGACCCCGATGCCAGATTCTACTCCTTCTTCTGCACTGCAAGCACAGAATCCACAAAAAAAGAAATGGAGTATTTTATTTGATGATGATGAAAATTGTTGATGAAAAGAAAGAATTATGACAAAAAAAAAATGGATTTGGGTATTCTTCAGAGGATATAGACATTTGTTTAGTTTCTGAAGGCTTACCTCTTGAAAAAGAATGGAAAAAAAATTCTATTGAAGTAAGGTATGGCTTACTGCCGGATTTTTTGATAACGGATTTAAATATTCCAACATGTTCAAATAAAATGAAAAATAGGATTGAAGAAAACTGTAGAAATAAAGAAGATAAAAATTAAAACAGAAGTAAAACATTAAAAATATTTTGATTATGAAATATGACGATTATAAATGGCATTTAAATGAAAATTTCCCAAAAGATTTGGACGAAAATAAGGCTTTAACGCATATAGGAATGTTCATGGGCTGGGTTATCGATAGTAGATTGGAAAGTGAACTTCTAAAAGAAAATTTCAGTGCTGAACTGCAAGAATTTAAGCAGAGAAAAATTACCGGTAGTCAATTTGTTGTATTGTGTTGCGATTATAAATTGACTTCTGACGATTTAAATGAAGAAGCAAATCTTTTTGCCAAGGATTACTATGCCAAAGGTAAATATTTTGATGATTATGCTAACGCTTCTGATGATAATAATAATACTATATTCCATGAAGCAGATACTTGGGATAATTACATAAAAATTAAAAATATCATAGATAAAAGATATAAAAAATGGAAAAATAAACAATAAAGCTATGTATTTCGGAAAATTCAAGATTTATATCGTAAAAAAACTTAGTATAAAAGAAAGTACGTATGGTGATATTTCAGGAAATGTGTCGGATGCAAAAGAAAAAATGATGACTTTTTTGAATAAACAGATAAAAACATAATAACATGAAATATTTTTTTTATGATGTAACAG
>BNXY01000121.1 GCA_025999935.1 Bacteroidia bacterium
CTTCTCCCACAGTGTTGATACCAATAGCAGCAGCATTAGGCAATTCAGCTCTTTCCCAAATGGTGTTTGACAATGGCAAACCTAACAATTTGTTTGCTGCCAACCAGTCCGGAGCAATAAATACTTCCTGACAGAAATTGTATCCGTCTTTGTAATTATAAGTAAAGCGGGTTGCTTTTGCCTTATCTACATTGGCTAAGATATAATTCGACTGGTTAGACAACTGGCCAAATACCAACACCTCATCCAATTGAGCACCTGTCAATGTAGATGCAAGAGAAGTGGCTTCAATATCCGGCAATTCATTGATTACCTTCGTAATAGCACCTGCTGTTGATTTGTAATAGGTGTATTTCGGCAAATAGAATTGGAACAAGAAATTGCCCACCAGTTTGTCGCCAACCAACGGTTGATACAATCTTACCGGTGTTGCATTGGCTTCGATGGTGTTTTGGAAGGTAAAGCCCACTTTCAAACGGTTGTCGGTTGCGGTAGGAGCAATGGTGTCGAATACAAGGTATTGATTTCCAAGTTTAACGATCGACCATTTATAGGTTTCTCCAAATACATCATCTACATTACCAAGTTCACTAGCGTCACTCAATTGAGTCTTTCTTGTCGACGCAATTTCCAAAGGAATGAATTGCAGACGGTTTGCTTCTACCGGCGCCATTAATTGAGCTACGTTAATGCCGTATTCATTTATCCTATAATCTAAGAACAATTTGTTTTGAACGGCGGTAGCTTCCGAAATATCATAAATGCTGTTCAGATACAGATAAGCAGACAATGAATCCTGTTTAACGGAAAGGTTGTCGAAATTCTTATCATTTGTATTGATTACACCATTGTCAGGTTCGCCGGTATAAGAATCGGCATATTCAGGAACATAATAGATCGGAGCCAATTTGATGATCAAACCTTTGCAACTTGGAATGTCGGTTGTTGCATAAGAGTTTATATTGCTATTATCTCCAGTAACAACCAAATTCACATTTTTTTGCCAATAAACAGCATCCGACAGATGGCCGCCGGTATAAGTACCAGCTGAGTTCAAACTATCTCTGTTGGCTCTGTGATTACCTTGATACCAAGCTCCCCATTCAGTAAGACCCAATTTCACATCAGGATATATATTTTCCAATTCAAGGAAGAAATCATCCTGATCGCGATCGTTAAATTTCGCATTCGGTTTCAATTGGAAAGATTTCCAAACATTAAATGTTACTTTAGAAGAAGCGGCATGATAAGAAGGTACCGGATTGGCTGCAAACCAATTGTGTCCCGGTATTGTTCCGGCAATATCTTCACTTTGGGTTAAATAACCGCCAACCACGATATTAGAAACTACAGGATTTGTAAGCTGAGGTGACGCTACATTAAATTGAAGGGTATCTTTCAATTCATTTACAATGATATATCCACCCTTATCCTGTTCTATCAATTCCCAATGGGCAGCCATGTTTACAGAATCGTAAGGATTGCTGCTCCAATAATCGGCAAGACCGGTTTTCGCATTCTTGATATCTTCTAATTCTTTGTAAGAATAACTCTTTGTTTGATTCTTGTATTGTCTTACTTTTTCTTTCGGCAACGCAACCAATCTTTTGTATCCGGTTGCCGGATCTATATCGGTAGCCAATACATACTGACGTCCTTCTTGATAGTTATTACCATAAAGAAGACCGGTTGTATCCGGTAATACTTCCAAGAAGTAGAAACGGTTCTTGCCTAATTTATTCAGACGAGTTTCTGATCCTTGCGTGTATTGAACCACTGTATAGTCGGTATATGTTTGAACTTCAGCAGGAATTGTTCCAATATAACCCGGAACATCGCCAGAGGCAGCGCCGGTTGATATGTGACCACTCCAATAACCGATTTTTACACCACCACCTGCGATCTTGTTATTTGTTTTAAAAACATCATTCGCTACAATATCAGTAGCTTGTCCGGAAGTTGGAGCGGCGCTTGGGCGTCCTTCCCATTTGTCATAACCATATTTCCATGAGTATGAAGCAGCCGGATACAAGGTATAAGTACCATCATCATTGATCCAGATAGCAAATTTTTGCAAACTGGTAACAGATTGATAATTATATATACCAGTAGCTAAATTAGTCTGTTTTGTATACGTATAGCTTATGTTACTTCCAGAAGTTGATTGGACGTATGTATAATAAGATCCATAAGTTCTTATTTCCAATTTATTGGCACTACTTCCAGCAAACTGGTTTTGTTGTTTCAAATTATTAATACGACTTACGGACAATACCTTACAAGAATCTTCCGGTGTGCCTAATGTAAACAAAGGAATGATATAGTCGCCGCTAACATTCTGTGTTCCAAGCGTTTGATTTGCAGTATACGCAGATATCATACTATTACTCCCAGTATATGTAGAGTTTCCAGTCCAAGGAATATAATCCACTTGCGTAGCTTTAAATACAGAATAAGCTTGATCGTCTTTACCTGTTGTAGCAACAGGCGTAATACCATTCAAACTCGCGGTTTTTTCTGCGCTATAAGCGACGATTTTTCCGTTAGAGCTTCCATTCAAACTGAAATAACGATATTCGTCATCAGCAAAATCAGCTGCTGTAGCCCAACGGCCGGAAGCAGCTTCTAATCTGATGTACACCGGATAAAGTCTTGTCGTTGAGTTTGTATATTCTGTATAAGTCTTCAGAGATAAGGCTCCGGCAGCATTATGAACAACAATCAACAAGTTACCTTCATCTGCAGTACCTGATGCCTGAACGGCCAAATAGCCGAAAGACCCATCAAGCGTAGTAGGCGTTCCGGCAGGAGTCCCTACATGAGGGACAATAGTACCGCTAAGACTAAGTGCCGTAAAAGGAACAAATTGCGTGTAGCTAACACCTGCGGTAGAAGCCAAACTGAGGGTTTGACTACCAGATTTAAAACTGATAACACCTGCATCCGGATTTGAAACAACGATTTTGTCGTTAGCCGCAAAACCCGGCGCTTCAGCAACATACTTCCATGTACCATTGGTAGCAGTTGTACCCGGCACATAGACCAATTTTGCAGGTTCTGTCGGTGAAGCCGGATACACAGCGCGCGTACCGGTAGCATTAACGCTATCACCAGAGTGAACCCAAAATGTAGCTTGTGGCAAGAGGGCAAAGGCGCTAAAATTCGCCAAGGCCACAAAAGCCAAAAGTAAAGTAAATAATTTTCTTTTCATAAAAAAAAATTTAATTAATAAATAAATAAAAAATAATATATAATTCTCGTTTTAATTTCTGTTGTATTTTGCAAAATTGCGTTAAAATTCGTAATATTGCGTTGTACCCGAAATTAATGGCGCAAATAAACAACTTTTTTCGCAAATACGCAAATAATTTACGAGTTATTTATCCAAACACCCCGTTTCATTTCCGTTATCAGCCGTCGCTACGGTACATTCGGAATACAAATGTACTATTTTTCTATTTACCAAATCTTTTTGCCTATATTTAATTTCAAGGTTCCTTACCAAACAAGGTGTTTATTGTACAAAAACCTGTTTTTTGAGGACAAAGCGGGAAAAAACCCAAGGGCGAAAAAGAGGTATATAATAAGGTGTATTCGTGATGATGCCGGTTATGCCTAACGGTATATAGGTTTTACAAGGATAGAATTTGTTCGGGGGTAAGACCGGTGGCTTTCACAATGTCATTTATTGGAATGTGTAAATCCAATAGATTTTTTGCGATTTCAAATTTACCTTCTTCTCTACCTTTTTCCCTGCCTTCTTCTATCCCTTCTTCTCTACCTTTTTCCACACCTCTTTCCATTGCATAATCCATGCAGTCGCGAACATCGCTATATTCCATTACGCTTTTATAATACTGTCCCATTTCTGTATGTTTTAATTTTTTA
>BNXY01000122.1 GCA_025999935.1 Bacteroidia bacterium
CAACATCCTTTATTGTTTACAACATTAATTCACGCTTGTTATAATGGGTTATTATTTGGAGTTACATTTTTATTGACTTTAATAGATGTATAATTCTCAAATTTTCTCAAATTGAATAATGCCCCAACTTTTCCCTCCCGAAATAATCAACGACACCACCGAATCATTGTTCGTTAAGCGCAGCATACGCAGCAAGGCAATATATCTTGTTGCTGTATTTTCGGTGGCGACCGCCATTGCTGCTTTGCCTTTTATTTACGTGCCATCGAAATTTTCCTGATTACATTTTCAATCTATTATTTTCCATATACGCTTAATTTTTTACAAAAGTAAATAAAAATTTATTAAAAGTAAAATATTTCTATCAAAAGTATTTTTTTTGAATCATTTTTACCTCTATTTTTGTCATGTAATTTTATTTGCGAAAAAAGTTGCAATTTATTAAACTTAATTATTAATTTTGTAAACCATTTTTAAACATGAAAACAATGGATTTAAACGCTTATGGCGTAAATGAAATGAACTCTGCTGAAATGCAGACGACAGATGGAGGATGCTTCCTTACTGCATTAATTATTGCTGCCGTAGTAATTGTTGCTGTAATTTTTGCACATGATGGCAATGAGAACACGGAAACTTGGGTTAAGGGTGAAGATGGAGAGTTTCACCGTGTTGGAGTGTAAATGCTTAAAAAACAATAGAGAAGATTATTTTGAATCTTCTCTGTTGTTTTTTTGTAACTATTCAGATATTTGTTGTGTGATTATGAATTGAAAATAGCTTTATGAAATTTACATGAACGATTGGGACTCCAAGCGTAATGATTAAATTTCTATATATCAATAATATATAAAATTATAAACAAATGAAGAAAATTTGTTCTTTTGTATCATTACTTTTTATATTGAATTTTTGGAGTAATTGTTTTTCACAAATGCTCGTCGACACTTCTTTTGGTATAAAAATTAAAAATAATTTGATTTATATTGACAATATATCTGTAAATGGTTTGTTTTCTAGTAATTTTGTTCTTGATACAGGATCAGAGTTAACGGTATTGGATGATGATTTTGTTTCTAAACTGAAACTATCAACCGGTAAAAAAAATATTTCTGTTGCTGATATGGAAGGAAATATTTCTTTTCAAAAGAAAATATTGATTGATTCTCTGAAAATAGGAGAAGTTCTTGTTTGCAATCTTAATGGATTTATTGCCGATTTAAGTTCTGTTGGGGAAAAAGTAGATGGTATTATTGGTGCAAATTTTTTTAAGGATAAAATTTGGTTGTTTGATTTTCCAACAAAAAGAATCCATCTTCTTTTACAAATTGACACAAATGATTACAAATATCAAATTCCTCTTAAAATAAAAAAAGGCTTACCCTATATAGACATTGAAATTGCAAATACCGTTTTAAAAAATGTTTTGATTGATATTGGTAATGCAAATCGGCTTTCGTTAGCAATAAAAGACTCTACCTTACTGAAAGGAAAATCAGATAATGATCATTATTACACATTTTTGAGCAATTCCGTATTTAACAATAAACAAGAAAAAGTAAGAATTAAAGAAAGCGTTTTCAATTCTATTCATATAAATAAGCTGAGAGTCGATTCATGTTATGCTATATTTTATGGCAATGTTCGTGCTATAGGGGTACCTTTTTTACAAGAATCGGTAATTATAATTGATTATCCGAATAAAAAACTATATACAAATGGTTTGCATCAAAAAAATGAGTTGGAGTTTGGTTGTCGATTTATAATAACCGAACAAGGAAAAATAATTGTTTCATCAATCAGAGAAAATTCTTTGGCTGTAAAAAAAGGTTTGTTGCTTGGAGATGAACTGATTAATGTTACCAATATAGAGCTGGATAGTTTAAAAGAAATGATAAGAGATGAAAGTATATACAAAAAAATGGATACGGAAACAATTATAAAAAGAGAAAATAATGGAATATTTATTATAATAAAAGAAAAGTAAGATATGACAAAGAAATACATATATTTTTTTCTTGTCTATTTGTTTTTTTGTGGGAATTTATATTCACAAGAGAGTCAAGATAAAAAACTTTATACTGATACAATTCCGGGAAAAGAATATTCTTTTATTCTACAAGATTCGCCATCGTCTTTGTTTACAATGCGGCAGTCGAATGAAAATTTTTTAAGTCTTTATAGGTTGGGAGTAAGAGAAATAGACAAATCGTTCTCCCCCAAAGTAAGTTCTATTACACAAATTTTATTGCAAGCATTTTTCTTTATGCCGCTTACACACGAGGAAGGACACCGTTCTATCTTGACGAACGCCGGAATCGGTTCGATTTCAAAACCCTATTTCAATAAGGATTTAGCGGCATACGTCACAGGTGTTACAGACCAATCGCTTATTGATTTGAGGAAGAATAATTTACCGGTTTTCACACGCATGTATATCGGTGGTGTAGAATCGGATTATGCCCTTCTGCTTCGCGAAAATTCATTAATGAATTTTAGAGATGAAAGCCGCCGTATATTATGGACTGAATATGTTCTAAGAAAACTTAATGTAATCTCTTATTATGCAATGGGATTGTTTAAGTATGAGATAGGGATAGAAGAGGAAAAGAACGAATTAGAACGAGACATTGCGGGTATGGATGTATATGGCGCTATTCGCGCACTACATAATCCTACAATGGAATTTAAACGCTACGTTAATTATGCTGATTTACAACCGGAAGAAAGAAAATTTGTGAAGCGGGTCGGTTGGCGGTCATTCATAAATTTGATTGATCCTACTTTGATTTTTGATAAAGGTTTTAATATCAAGGATCAACTACAAATTAATTTTAACTTAGGCTACTCGATGGCGCCGTTCGGCGATTTTATTGACGAGCATTTTTGGCTGAAAACCAAATCGTTAAGGACACATTTTTATTTTCGTCAATATCAAAATAAAGACAATTGGTTTCCTGCATTTGGGGTTGATTTCCAAAACATGAAATTTGCAAAAAATTTATATACGTCCGCAGCTTTTCATGCTTGGTCGCAACCCAAAGACTTGCTATTTTATCAAAAAGACAGTAAAACCGGAGGTGCAATTGACGTTCTATTCAAATACCGTTTCCCTGTACGTAATATCAGCTCATTGTCAGGCATTTCGATTAATCTGGGAGTAATAGCTAAAACCCAAGGCTTCCTACTCGAAGAAGTAGAAATGGATAAAAAAATCGGAATTCGTCTGGGTACAAGTTTTTGGTTGAAATAATCTTCAATTTCAATGATATTTTTACCCGAAAAAACTTATTTTTCCAGCATACTTTTTAATAGCGCAATTTGTTCGTCTTTGGCTTGTAACAGTTTTTCAAAAATTCCTTTGTTTTCTTGATAGAAATTTGCAATTTTTTGTTGATAACCCATAGCGTTCTCGCTATTGGTTTGCTGAAAAACCTCATTGTCTATTTCTAACAAATCAGACAGTGGACAATCCAATATTTCCGAAATCTGGAATAGCCTTTCAACGGTTAATTTTGTTTCGCCGGTCTCCACTTTTCTGTATGCCGCAGGCGTTATTGATAGCTCATGGGCCATATTCTCATAAGTGTAACCTTTTTTTGTACGTGCAATCGAAACTTTCCTGATTACATTTTCAATCTTATTATTTTCCATATACGCTTAATTTTTTTACAAAAGCAAATAAAAATTTATTAAAAGTAAAATATTTCTATCAAAAGTATTTTTTTTGAATCATTTTTACCTCTACTTTTGTCATGTAATTTTATTCGCGAAAAAAAGTTGCATTCTAATTAAATTTATTATTAATTTTGTAAAACATTTTTAAACATGAAAACAATGGATTTAAACGCTTATGGCGTAAGTGAAATGAC
>BNXY01000123.1 GCA_025999935.1 Bacteroidia bacterium
GACTATAAGGAAGGAAATTATCCGGACTCTACGCTACTTGATTGTGAAATCTACCTGACACCCGGCGAAATCCATTTCATTCAGACCGGTTTGAGCGGAACCAACAAAGCCGGTGATTTGGGTATTGCTTTCAATGTAAAATACAACCATCAAAATCTTTTTAATGGAGCGGAATTGTTTAATATAGACTTAAAATCAGCTTATGAATTTGTGCCGGGAAAATCGGGAGGTAACTCACTCAACAACAACTTTTATGAATTGGGCGTAACGCCTTCCCTTACTTTTCCTAACCTGCATTTACCTTTTGTGGAAAAGTATGTTACACGATACACTGTACAAACCCGTTACAGTTTGGGATTCGACATCCAAAAGCGGCCGGAATTTGCCCGCGATTTTTTTAATTTCAGTTGGCAATTTCGTTGGTCGGGTAGAAATAATATTGTAACTCATTCCGTTGACTTGCTGGACATAAACTATGTTGCCATGCCCTGGAAGTCGGAAGATTTTCAGCATTATTTGGATACGGAAGTTGACCCGCTAACGAAGCTCAGCTACGAAAATGTGTTTACGGCAGGCTCTAATTACAATTTTATTTACACCAACGCCCATTCCGGCAGAATCCGGCAGCATCTCTACACGATTCGTTTTAATGCCGAATCTTCCGGTAACGCCTTGCATGGAATTTTTTCTTTGGCCGGCGCAAAAAAAACAGATACCGGTCAGTATAATTTGTTCGGAAATCCTTTTGCTCAATATGTAAAATCAGACATCGACTTTTCTGAAACCCTTCAAATAAATCCTGCTTCAGGACTGGCTTTTCATACAGGTTTGGGTGTAGCGTATCCCTATCGCAATTCAACCATTCTTCCTTTTGAAAAACGGTATTATGCCGGAGGCCCCAATAGTGTGCGGGGGTGGCGGACAAGGTATCTGGGACCCGGCTCGTTCAATCAAGGTATAGCCGGCGATCCGACTACGCATGTAGGAGATGTCAGTTTCATTGTGAGCGCCGAATACCGTTATAAAGTTATGGATTGGTTGGAACCTGCATTCTTTGTGGATTGCGGAAATATTTGGACTATCCGGGATTATCCGAATCAACCGGATGGACTTTTCAAATGGGATTCTTTTTACAAGGAATTGGCTGTCGGAACAGGCATCGGCCTGCGTTTCGACCTCGGATTTTTTGTTTTTCGCTTGGATGCCGGAACCAAAGTTTACGACCCGGCTTTTCCGGAAGGCAATCGTTTGATATTATTCAAAGAGAATCTTTGGCGCAATTCGGCGGCATATATTGCGATAGGTTATCCGTTTTAACCCTTGACTTTGTTCTCAAGTAATGTTCTCTTATCTGCCATCGTATGCGACTGTGAAACATCATCCATTTATTCATTTTGTATTTTGATTTTAAATCATACAATATTCATTTACAAAATATCTTTTGCCCCGACATTTCTCATTTTTTATTATCTTTGTTGAAAATTAAAGCGGAAAAACAGGCGATGAAATACATCGTGTACGCCTATTGCCAAATCATGTTTATGGAATTAAAGAAAAATAAAATTGTTTTAATGGGCGCCGGAAATGTGGCGACACACTTGGGCTTGGCGCTGCAAGAAAAAGGATTTTCGATTGTGCAGGTTTACAGCCGCACATTCACTTCGGCCGAACGCTTGGGCAATCTGCTGCAAACCAATTATACAAACGAGCTTCAAGCGGTTTATCCCGATGCGGATATTTATATTTTTTCGGTAAAAGATGCGGTGTTGTCATCGGTTTTGGGCGAATTGCCGGCGTTGTCCGGCTTGTTGATTCATACGGCAGGAAGTCTTCCTTTGGATGCGTTTGCCGGTTGTTCTCAGCGGTTTGGCGTATTGTATCCCTTGCAAACATTTGGTAAAAACCGAAAAATTTCTTTCGAAAATATTCCAGTGTTTATTGAAGCAAATAATCCTTCTGATGAACAATTATTGGAAGAAATCGCTTCTGTTATTTCAAATAAAGTTTTTCGTTTGACTTCCGAAAAAAGAAAATTTCTGCATTTGGCAGCCGTGTTTGCTTGCAATTTCACAAATCATCTGTATGCGCAAGCTGCTGAAATTATGGAAGAACAAGATTTGCCATGGGAATTGTTATTGCCTCTGGTTCAGGAAACTGCCGATAAAATAAAAGATTTGCATCCGAGAGAAGCGCAAACTGGGCCGGCTGTCCGTTACGACGAAAATGTAATCAACCGGCATCTGGAGTTATTGAATAAGGAAGTTGAAAAACAAACAATATATCTCTTACTAAGTCAAAGCATTCACAGAAAAAAATAGTTGTTTTTTTGTTGGTAAATCTTTTTTGTGTCCTTTTTCCAAAATTACAATATATTGTAGCGTTTTTAATTTATTTAACAGGCTATCACAGAATATTTTTATACCTTTGCCCTAAATTTATAATTTATAACGCAGAAAGATATGAAAAAATTTTTGAAAATCGCAGGCATTGCTTTATTAACTATTATCCTGATTTTAATTGTTTTACCCTTTATTTTCAAAGGAAAAATAATCGAATTGGTTAAAAGTGAAATAAATAAGACCGTTGATGCGCGTGTCGATTTTGAGCATCCGGGTTTGAATTTCTTTCGGAATTTCCCCAATGCCACCCTTTCGTTGGATAATCTTTATGTTATCGGAATCAATGAATTTGAAGGCGATACGCTTTTCTTTGCAGAAAAACTTTCCGCAACGGTAAATCTCAAAAGCCTGTTCGGCAACAGCGGATATGAAATTTCCAAACTGAACGCCGACAAGGCCCAACTGCACGCCATCGTCCTCGAAGACGGGAAAGCCAATTGGGACATCGCGAAACCGGACGATACGGCGGAAAGCGCTGCGGAAACAGAATCCTCAGAATTTAAAATTTTGTTGAAAGACTTGAAAATCAGCCATTCCAATATTTATTTCGACAACGATTCCACCCAACTGAATCTGGCTTTGCAGGATGTGAACCTCCGCCTTTCTGGCGATATGACCACCGACGAAACACGCATCAAAATGGATTTTACGATTGAATCACTGGATTTTATCATGGATAAAATTCCGTATCTGTCCAAATCCCATTTGAGTGGCGATATGGCCATTGATGCCGATTTGAAAAATATGAAGTTTACTTTGGCGGATAATCATTTTCAACTCAACGAAATCAAAGCGAATTTAGACGGTTGGATATTACTCAAAGACGAAAGTACCGAGATGGACATCAAATTAAACGCACCGGAAACGCAATTCAAAGCGATTTTGTCGATGATTCCAGCCATTTACGCCAAGGATTTCAAAGACTTGAAAGCTTCGGGAAAAGTTACCCTTGAAGCGTGGGCGAAAGGCGTTATGACAGAAGAACTTTTGCCGGCGTTCAACGCACAATTGAAAGTTGCCGATGCACAATTTCAATATCCCGCCATGCCCGGTTCCGTTACGAATATTCAGGCAAATCTCCTCGCTTCAAGCAAAGGCGGTTCTGCGGACAATACCATTGTTGATATTTCCGGTTTCCATTTTGAGTTGAGCGGAAATCCTTTCGATTTGAAACTGCATTTAAGTACGCCGTTGAGTGACCCGAATCTGGCTTTATCGGCGCAAGGGAAACTGAATTTAGCCGGAATCAAAGACGTTTATCCATTGGAAGATATGGATTTAAGCGGCCTCTTGGACGCCAACCTGAAATTAGCTACCCGAATGTCGTACATCGAAAAAGAGCAATACGAGAAAGTGGAGGCTTCCGG
>BNXY01000124.1 GCA_025999935.1 Bacteroidia bacterium
TCTTCCCACTGATTTGTTGAACAAACAGTGTTTCCTTCAATTTTTCCCATATTTCTAATTTGGCTGGCTCGCCAATTATCAGGAACATAATGGAAACTTGTAAATACTTTTCGTGCCATTATTTATTCAATTTTTTAATGATATTTATAATAGTTTTAATAATATCTTCCTGTGAAATAGAATCCTCATTCATTTTATTCAACTCTTGCAATATCCAATCATGTCTTTGCAAAAATTTAGATGAATCAGCAATAATTCTATCATATATCACTTTGGCAATATATCCGGTTGTGGCAATAGGTATTGGAATTAGTCCATTTTCTATTGCTATATTGAACTCTTTTTCAACACCGTCTGCCGGAATAGTATTATTGCTTGAATCTTTTTTATTTCCGAATATAAAAATAGCAATCCCAGCTAATGGTATAATTCGCCTTCGATAAGCGTTCCACAGTTCTGGAATGGTTTTTCCACTTGTAGCAAATTGTGGAAAAGGTTTCATTATTAGTTGGTCGTCAGAACATTGTTGAGGTTTTGTGTCTATGGCATCTAAAGCCCCATTAATGACAGCGCTACCAACACCTAATCCAAAACCATTTACAACCGTGAATCCTTCTAACACAATTTGTTTACTTAAATTATGAATAAATTCTTGCGCTTCATTACTTGAAAAACGACCATATTCACCACATGAACTTCCTGATATAAATATAGTTTGCTTGTTGTATCGTTTCTCAATTTCTCTTAAAATTTCGGTTATCTCATCATAATTGTCAATCAGTAATGATTTTATTTTATACCGCTTTAAATCATTTACAATTAAGGCTTGCTTCGTATTAGCATAATCTAATTCTGCTTGATTATTTATGCCTTCATGCCCAATTTGAGGTTTTTTGATAAAACAATAGTGTTGGCGACTTGCATTTTTGTTCACTCTATTATTTAACCTGCTTAGGATATAATTTATATTGGGGTCAGAAAAGCTAAACCCAATAAAAAGAAATGTTTTTGTAATTAATTCTCCATTTAAAGCTGAAGTAAACAAACCTCTCGTAGAATCATATTTCTCATAATCTTCTTTCGTTATTACAGCATCGTCAGGCTCACTAACATCTCCGTGCATTTTGTAAACAATGCAATCTTTTTTATATATTGAATTAGAAAGATGAGTTTCTTTGAACTTTTTAGCAACTCTCTTTTTATTATTCTCCAAAGATTTTTCAATTAAAGTATCATAATTCGTTGTCCAAAATGTTGTTATTGGTAATCTGGACAATATATCATGATTTTCAGTTGGACTACTTCCTTCTGTAAACTCGTCTAATATTTTCTGGTTAATTTTGTGTCGATTATTGTTTTCTGTAACATGAAATTGAGCCAAAGAGATTAAATCACTTTCTTTTTCTATGTCTAAATGTAAGTCTGTTGCTATATCGGTTAACAATTCTTTCCAATTAACAAATCCAGCAGGTTTAGACATTCCGGCACCAGCAAAAATAGCTACATTATTATCATGTAGGTCTCGTACAAAATCTTTAATAAATGGTTCAAACTCGGCTTTCATATTACGATAGTAATGACTTTAAATTATCCCAAGTCCAATCATATAATACTCCTGCATCTACAACTCTATACGGATTTGTTCCTTGCGGTTTAATCTGAACAACTTTCTTGTTGTGTTTCCTCGCCAAAGCGATTTCTTTCAATACTCCGGATGCACAATAAGTGTATGTTCCTGTAATGACAACAACAATATCTACATTTTTAATTTTTGCTTCTGCTTTATTCTCCCAATCCCATTGTGGGGCTGATTCTTTCAAAGACCAATCTAAAATCTCAAATGGAGAATCCGGATTTTTTGCTTGTCCAACTAATAAATTTTTCAAGTCCAAATTATTGTCATAATCAAAGCTAATAAATACTCTTTTCTTTGCCATAAATCTTATAATTAACTATTTAACCATTCTTGTAAACTTTTTTCTTTTCCATCGGGATAAACCACTTTGTAATAATCGTTGGTGTAGTCCGATTCCATAATATACGGATATATTTGCAGGTATTCATTTCCTTTCCATTCTGAATATTCATCTTTTAGAGGTAGAAGAGCAATCTTATCAATATATTTACATGCATCGCCAAATCCAATTTCCCAATTGCACCATTTCGATTCAATGGAGTTATTGGTAGCAAGAAATACAAACTTGTCATTTTCCTTTATCTTTTGTTTTAACATGGTTGCCGTTTGACCACTTGTTGCTTTAGGCATACTATCGTCCATCCAGTCAATATACACCTCAACACCCATTTTGCGGAGTAAAACAACAGCATCTTTTACATATTCACTGTCATAATGACTGTGGGATAGGAATATAGAGGTCTTTGCAGAATATTTATTGCTGAATGACCTTGATTCATTTAGGATTACGGATTTTTGGATGTAACCTGCTTTACTATCGGCAATCCGAGAAAGTTTACTCTTTGTAAGAATAGCCATGACAATTAAATTTAATGTTTTGTATCTTTAGGAGGACAAGGGTCGTTTCCATAACTGTCCTTATCTCTTATCTGTCCATTAGGACGATGAATTACAACTTCCGATTGTTTATTAATCGCAATTTCACGAGCAACCCTAATGGCTTCTGCTTGTGTACTTGTTACTTTAGTAACTTTTTCATTTCCTGCACCTCTTACAGC
Organism: Bacteroidia bacterium; assembly: GCA_025999935.1. Taxonomy (GTDB): domain Bacteria; phylum Bacteroidota; class Bacteroidia; order Bacteroidales; family Azobacteroidaceae; genus Azobacteroides. The sequence continues at coordinate 2,695 of BNXY01000124.1, forward strand.
CCATTTGCCATCGTGAGGTACAACATGCTGATTTTTGCCCATTTATTTAATTTTTAATGGTGGTAAAATATTATAAAGAATACAGACAAACAATATACCATTCAATCAAAACCGACAAAATGACATATTGTGATTGAAATTTAGTGACAACATGAATAATTTTGTGTCTGAGTTTGTCTTATATCATTTGTTTTTTAGAGACTCAACTTCTTTCAATATTTTAACTGCTTGCTCATTATTTCGTTTCGCCCTTTCAATCACCTCAGCCTGTTCTCTCGCTAATTTCTCATACCTTTCTACTTGTTTGCGAATGATTTTGATGCTGTCATTGTATTTGAATTGCTGTTCCAACCGATAAATCTTTTCTTCATCACTTTGTCCTTGCATTTTGATATATCTGTATTTCAAATCATTATCCCTGTATTGACTGATAATTTGCCGCTGATTAGCCATTGTCCAAAACAGTATCAATATAATAATCGCCAATCCTACCCATGAAAGAAAAAACCAATTGGAACGAATATCAATCGTATGGCGGTGTCGATGCTCTACTTTTGTCGGTTTTTGTACTTCTGTTATCACATCTTCAAGCCGCTCTGTCAAAATATTTACAGCCGATAAATCAACCTGTGCTACTTCTATCTGCTTGTTTGGCTGCTTATCCAACTTACTGTTGATTGTTTCAAACAGGGCGAATACTTCGGAAGTATCCATTTTAGTATTATTACTCATATTGTTTTGTTTTTTAATGATTTATAAATGATAGCCTCTTTTCTTTTTTTCAAAGGCAAATGTTTTAGCAGTTCGGTTTAGGTTATTATATATATACCCAAACTAAACTAAACCTGTTTTAATAATAGAAATCAGGGTTATAACAATACCGTTTGTCCTCGCTTTGTAAAATCATCCGTTTATTGGAAAGAAACTGTTTTATCTTCTTTGCCTTGTTCATGCCACATTCGTAACCAATTGAACTATAACAGGAACGTATTCTTTCTATTAAGTTATTGTACGAAAGATTGTTGCCAACAGAAAATATCTGCGCCAATGCCTCACGGTGCT
>BNXY01000125.1 GCA_025999935.1 Bacteroidia bacterium
TATGATAGAAAAAATCTAATTTGCTATGATAAATACAATGAAGAAATAGCATTTGTTCTCATATCCAAACAGGATGGGAGTATTACCAAAGAAATTAAAATTCCATTCAAAGAAAAGACGTTTTTACTTCACCGATTTCGCCGTTCCAAATCCATTCGCAGATCAAATCAACGCCTTCGTCGGAAGCTCCCTGATTTCCCATTTGAGTAGCAACCTTGTATTCAGCCGCCAGTTTGGTAAGTAATCTTGATTCGTAAACCGAGTGGGTCAATGGCTTTTGAACATACACGTGCTTACCCAATGTTATAGCGGTAGCAGCGATAACAGCATGGGTATGGTCGGGTGTTGCAACAATGACAGCGTCAATATCATTGCCCATCTCATCGAACATCATCCGAAAGTCCTTGTATTTCTTTGCCTGCGGAAAACAGTCTAATACCGGTTTTGAATATTTCCAGTCCACATCGCAGAGCGCAACGATATTTTCCGTCTCATAAACAGCCCTGATGTTAGGAATACCCATACCGCCAATGCCTACGACCGCAATATTCAGTTTGTCTGATGGGGCTATCTTTCTTGAAATGTTTGTCATAGCGATGATATTACTTATAATTTTTACGCAAAGAAACAGTTGTCGCCGTCGGGAAATCGTCCGGCGTTTGCTGTGTCACATTTCCCGTTGCAGCCCATTCGGCGCCGCGAAGCAATGTTACCTGAAATCCGGTACATTGCATGGCGATATTGTTGTCGAGCGTATTTCCGGCGTGGCCCAAGGTTGTATGAAAAATTCGCGCTTTGCCGTAATCAACAGTAAATATAGCAATCTCATCACGACCGGAGCCTCTCGTTACCGGATCGGAAGATGCCCAAAACAAAACATCTTTCACAATACCCGGCCCGCGCATACGATCATACAATTCATCCTGTGCATGACGCCACATAGCAGGTAAGCCTTTCGTTACCGGATGATCCGGATTGCCGCAATGAAGCGTGAACTCATGCCGGGAGCCATGCGAACCGCCACGTCCGGGAGATTCTTCATCATACACAAGTTGGCCGTCTTTCAGGTAAATATAAGGGCCGTCCGTTTCATCGCGGTTTTCCCATCCTCCGAAACCGGTTATTTGATTATACTCCTTCCAATGCCTGAAAGCATTATTCGCTGCATGATAGACTACAACGCCACCGCCTTTTTTAATAAAATCTAAAAAAGACCGGTCTGTTTCTTCCGGCCATCTGTCGCCGCAATAATCAAGCACAACTAACTGGCAGGATGCAAAATCAGGCTTAAAATTAAACATATTTCCTCCTGCTTTCGGCGATACGGCGACATTGACCGTAAAAAGTTCGGAGTTCTCAAGAATCTGTTTTATGGCTACATGGCTGACTTCCCATCTATGGCTGTTCTGCCCGGTTACAATCAGTGTTTTAATCTTACCTTCTTTATTTTGTCGGCATATTGATTTATATACTTGCAACATATTTTTGCGAAATACTTTCGATGAATATTTCTCAATATACCTTTTCCGTCCGTTTTGCCCCATCTGTTTGGCTACTAATGGATTTTGAAGCAGGTATATGATTTTTCCGGCAAATAAATCAGTATCTATCTCAACTTTATCAGAATCCACAATGAGTGGCGTTTTTAATCCGCAAGTATCATCAACCACTTCGTTCAACCCTGATGTTGCCGTAGCTATAATGGGTAATTGGTGCATCATCATTTCAACAGCCACATAGCCGAATGATTCAAATAACGAAGGAAAAACACCCACATCCGCTATTTGGTAGACTTCGTGCAGTTCTTCCTTTTCCAACAATCCTGTGAAAGTTATTTTTGTGCAAATATCTTTGGCCTCCTTAAAGAATACATCATAATTGCCGCTACCGGCTATGAGCAGGCGACAATCCGGAAATTTTTTCAACACTTCGCGAAAGGCCTTGATTAAATAAATTACTCCTTTGACTTCATCCACACGACCGGCAAAAAGGATTATTTTTTCTCTTGCCTGTATGTTCCATTTCTTCCGCAAAAGTTTAATGTTCGTTGAAGTATCGGTCGCATCGCATATACCGTTTGGAATGACGGATATTTTAGTTGCATCAAGTCCATAATCCCGGCACAGAATGTCTTTCATGTAGTTCGACAAACAAATAATATGATCCGCTTTTGAGTAATAGAATTTTTCTTCTTCAAACGATTTTTTCAACTTTTCCCCGAAACTGTCCGGATGTTCTTCATTTAATATACGCCTGAGTCGTTCCGGATTGTCATAAACCGTAAATCCCCAACCGGAAAAATGGGTAACTGCAACAATCTTACAAACAAACGCATTTTTCAATTCCTCGGCCAATTTGCCGCTTTCGAAAAAATTCAAATGGAATATCAAGTCCTTTTTGTCCGCTATATGTAATTGGAGCAAATATACAATATTACGGTAATAGTTCTCCCATTGTTTTTGGTCGCTTGTTGTCCGTTGATCCGGTATGGCTGAAGGGAAATACCAGTGTTTGATTCCGTCTATTTCGGCTGTCTGTATCTGTGGTTTTTCCGATGTCAGATTTACCACACAAACATTTATATTGCTGTCTTTTAGAACGGCAGTCAATTCGCGGATATAAGTACCAACGCCAAATAAAGCGCCACGGCGGGTTTGATTGAAGATGTAAAGATTCATATTAATTGAGAATTGAGAATTGAGAATTGAAAATTAACGGATATTACAATATTACAGAAGATTCAGCCATAACCTATTTGTTTGATTAATGGCCGTTAATCGCAACATACCTTCACCGGCATAACCGGTAAGAAGTCCCGTGCCGGCAGGCGACTTTTCCATATCCAAATCCGGTATTTGTTTGAAAGCCATATCCATTTTACCCTTCATATCCGCCGATTGTAAATTCCAGTTCCGGCATTGTTCCAAAAGGCTTTTACAAAATTCAAAGCCGGATATTTCTTGCAAATCATGCAGAAAACAATATACATCAGTTTGTTCTTCCACCGAGATTTCCAATAATTTTTCTTCAATCAGCGCTGTTATGCGCATTAAACATTCCCGCGCCTGCACCGATGGCGCCGGATAGCGCAATCGTGTAATCCAATATCGCCCATAACCTGTTAGACCATTATATTGACTGAAATCCTGCCAAGGGTCGTACATTACGGCGCGAACCATTCTTTGATCAAAATCTTCGCAAATATCATCTTCTACGTCTAAAAAGTTATTCCGAATCAAATAATCTATTCCAACACCGATACCGGCTAAGCCTTTTTCATAATCTGCCGGACTGTTGACGTGTATTTGATTCAACATTTCACCAATTACATCCATAGCATAATCAGCAAAAAGTTCATTGCTTGTATGCTGTGCATAATGAAAAAAGAAAACGGCTATTCCCATTTTACCATGCACCAAACCCGGACATTCGGTTAATGTACCGTTCAGCACAAGCATCTCGGCAATTTGCTGCAAGTTTTGTTCTATCTCTGTTCCATTAATCATTAACCACTAACCATTATTTTTTATGTTTTATCAACATAATCACCGGATTGTCATCCTCGTCCAATTTCGCGGCAATTTCTTTCAACTTGCCTTTCAGTTCCCCTTTCTTGTAAGATTCAACCAATTGATAGGCTTCTATAGGCTGCCATGATTCTATTTCATGATTGACAGGCCTTAGTA
>BNXY01000126.1 GCA_025999935.1 Bacteroidia bacterium
ACGTTTTACCGTAGGGTATGCGCCTTGTGACGCCCAGCCGGTACCGGCGAAGTTTGATTCGCGGTCGTCGGGCATTTTGGTGTATAACCACAGGTTGTTTCCGTTGGCATATATTTTCAAATTGCTAAGTCCTAATGACTTTAACCATTTGTCCTGCGCAAATGTATAACCTATTTCTGCGTTTTTGAGCCGCAGGTAGGAGGCGTCGTACATGTAGCGTGCACCTGCCGTATAATTGCTTGGCTGCGTACTCCAACGCGGCAGGGGAACATCGGCATGGATATCGTCTTTCGACCAGTAGCTGCCTTCTTCGAATACGGTGTTGCGAGTTCCGCCCAGGCTGGTAAATACTACCTGGCGGGTTACGTTGGTTACGCCGTAGAACTGAACGAAAAAGTTCCAGCCTTTATAATCAAATCCAAGCGTTGAGTTGAATGTGTTTTGCGGCGTACCGGGATAACCGTAGGGGACGTTGTCGAAAGTAGAAATAATACCGTCGGCGTCGTAGTCGAGTATGATGTAGTTGCCCGGCAAACGTGCGTTATCCAAGTTATCGTGTGCAGTGCTGCCGTACAGTTCGTCCCAGTTATTGTAATAGCCGTAGTCGATGTAGGCGGATGGCTGGTCGTTGGGTTTGCCTGCTTTTTTCTGGTATTCGGGGAGCAATTCGGGATCGTCCCGTTCAAGGATTTTGTCTTCGGCATGGGTGTAGTTGAAATTACCCCACAGGCGAAGGTCTTTATTGAGTCGTTTGTTGAGGCGGAGTTCCATTTCAAAGCCTTGAGTTGTGACACGTCCCAGATTTGCCGTCGGCGCGATGGTTCCGTAATAGGACGGAATGGCGCGGTCGGTTCCATCTATCAGAATGTCGGTACGCTTGTCCTTGAAATATTCGAATGTTCCGGACAGTAATCCGTTGAATATGGACAGATCTACACCCAAGTTCAGTTTGGTTATGGTTTCCCATTGCACGTTGGAGTTTCCCACTCCCGATTCCCTGTACCAGGCATAAGGACTGTTGGAACCGCTGACGCCGGTAAGTCCCTGATGAAAGCGGTTATTACCGTCTGTAGCTGTGTTGTAATTCCAGGTGGTCATGTAGAGCCAGCGACTATCTTCCCAGCGGCCATCCATCCAGCGACCTACCTGGTCGTCTCCGATTTGTCCGTATGAGCCTCTCAGTTTCAACATGTCCAACCATTCGAAGTCAAGTTTTTTAACGAGCGGTTCTTCCGAAATCATCCAGCCTAAAGCGCCTGATTGGAAGAATGCGAAACGGTTTTTAGCAGCGAATTTTTCCGATCCGTTGTAAGCGCCGTTGTATTCCATGAGGTAGCGACCGGCAAAATCGTAGGTCGTGCGGAATACCCAGTTTTCGCGATAGTAGGGAATCATGCTGCCCCGGGCGTTTTCTTCCCGGCTAAAGTCACCCATGGCGGTAACGTTGTGCTTGCCGAATTTATTGGCATAGTTGATTTGTCCCGAATAATAGAGTCTGCGGAATGTTGCGAAGTTATTCATGGATCCGGCTTGTGAATACCAGTGTATTCCATCCTGGAAGTCGAACTTGTTGTTGCTGTCAACCGTTTGGTCATAATATACTTCGCCCGTTTCGGGGTCGATCCACTTGTGCAGGGTAGGCACCCAGTGTTGGGTATCGTTAATTCCTCTCCCGGTTTCTTCGAAAGTATTGTCGAACGAGAGCAAACCGCGTATTTTCAAGCCTTTCAGAAACATTCCGAGGTCTTGTTCCAACTGGAAGTCGGTATAAAGGCGGTTGTTCGTAATATATTCGATTCCGCTGGTTGCGACGTCCTGTACCGAATTGGTGGAAACCTGGGTGGGACTCGGTCTGTAATATCCCCATACGCCGTCGCTGTACTGCGGACGGAAAACGTCGGGAGCTACTCCGTATAAGGTTCCCCACATAGTCCATTCGTAACTGCGGTTTCCGGGTTTTTTCCTTACGCCGTGCGAGCCGGACAGGTTTAACCGCATGGTCGTTGATTTGGTCAGCGTGAAGTCTAAGTTGCTGCGCACGTTGATACGGTTGAAGCCGTAGCCGGGCTGGTAGCCGCGACTGTTATTAAATTCCTTGAAAAGGTCGCCTTCGTTCAGGAAGTCGATGTTGGTGAAGTACTTCACAAAGGAGGTTCCGCCTGTGATATCGACATTGGCATTGTAGGACATGGCGTAGTCTTTCAGCAGTTCATTCCGCCAGTTCACATTCGGATACCGTTCCCATTCTTCCGTATTGGCAGGGTAGCGGTATTTGTTCAGAACGGCTTGCGGCGTCATGTATGCCCAGGCTTCGGGCTTGAGTCCCAATTCGCTCTCGATAACCCGGTTACGTATAGCCAGGTCGTCGTAGGCATCGTACATGCTTGGCAACTGGGAAGGCGTTTTTACCGTGGAGCTGACGTTTGCATTAATGGTAGCTTTTCCTTCTTTTCCGCGCTTGGTGGTAATCAGGACAACGCCATTGGCTCCCCGTACCCCAAAGACCGCAGTTGCAGAAGCATCCTTTAAGACGGATACGGATTCTACGGAGTTGATGTCCACGCTTGTCATGTCGCGTTCGATGCCGTCCACGAGAATGAGCGGATTGGCATTGTTCCACGAACTGCGTCCACGGATGAGTATCTGTGGATCTTCTTCGCCCGGCATACCGGTACTGGAGGTGGTGACTACGCCCGGCAGATTTCCGGTCAGTGCGGCGCCGATACTGGATACGCCGCCTGCGCGTTCGAGCACTTTACCCGAAGTCTGGGTAATAGCGCCTACGACGCTTTCTTTTTTCTGTTGTCCGAAACCGACAACGACTACTTCCTGTAAACCGACTTCATTTTCTTCCAGGATAACCGAGATGTTGTCTCTACTTCCGACGTTTACTTCCTGAGGTTTCATTCCCAGAAGAGAGACGACAATTGTTTGGTTTCCCGTAGGAATTTTCAGTGTAAACTTACCATCCAAGTCTGTGGAGGCGCCTACCGAGGTCTTTCCTTTCAGTACTACACTGGCCCCAATAAGCGGTTCGTTATGGGTATCCAGCACTGTTCCTATAATAGTACGGTCACTCTGTGCGAATGCCGACAGGCTACAGAAAAGAACGAGCAGGAAGCATAAAGCCAGCTTTGGGTTTCTTTTTTTTGTAAATTTTTTAGAATAGTTGTTCATTGCATTAAAAATTATTAATTAACAAAAAATCACTGAGCAAAAGTAGAGTGAATTTTTATGATGGATTGCTAATTTTAGATATTTGATTACTAATTTTAGATAAAATTTTCTATTTTATGGTAAAAAAAACGGTATAATCGTTTTTCTTACAGTCAAGTTGCAGATATGGGCATGAGATTTGACTACGTCGATTTTCAACGAGGTTAAAATTATGTTTTTGAGCTAAGTAGTGCATTAAAATTTTGGTTACCTATTCCTTTAAAAGTATTTTCCAACTAAAGATTGAAAGCTAAAATATTTAGGCAAATCAATGCTACAATAACTTTCTTGATTTAGAAAATATTTTCTTGCATCGTTATTTGATAATCTGTATCATCTGCGTACCAATCATATCAGTCAAAGAAATATAATCCTTTTCCTCAAATGAAATTATGGTTATATCTGTGCCTTTTACATTTATTTTTGCCATCGTAATTCCAGC
>BNXY01000127.1 GCA_025999935.1 Bacteroidia bacterium
CACTTCATCGTTTATTCCATCAAAGCGGTTATCAACGCGAAAGTTGTGCACGAAAAGATTATAAGCCTTTTTCTTTCCAATACGGTACGGAGTAGATAAAGAAAAAAGGGAAAACCAGAGTGTTTTAAAGGTGGAACGGGTATCAATAATTATATCATATTTTCCGGTACGCATGATTTGCCTAACCTTTTTCAGGTATTTTTTCCAATCGTGCATCTCTTCTTTGTTGAACGTAATAACCCGGTCGATATCCGGATGATTCTCGAACAAGGGCGCGATTTCTTCATTCAAAACATAGTCGATTTCCGCACCGGGAAACGTTTTCCGCAAGGAAGAACAAAGAACGGTCGATAATACGGCATCGCCCACTCTTCTAAATCTCAGAATTATAATTCGCTTCATTAGTTCTCTTCCGGTTTGATTCTGTCTATTAGGTTGTAAGCAACATCAAAACCCCTTTTAACGACCGTAGCATCGTGTATGCCGTCGTAATAACCCCATAAATGTAGGATTTCGTAAACGCTATTTATTTCATTCAGCATCTTTTTGTCCCATTTGCTTATGGTTTCAAGGTAATACTCAATGGATTTTCTTTTTCTTGTTATTTTCACTCCCCTTAGGAGAAGGTAAGTATCTAATGCAATAAGCACACCGTGATAAGCGGTTCCACACGCTGTACGGACATACTTTTTATCACTGTAATAATTGTCCTCTTTGCCTGCTTTTTTGAGCGTTTCCTTTGCGTTATCCATGTAACGCAGGGCTTCGCCGTAATTCTTTTCTCTAATTGCTACTTGTTCTTCAGTTGACATAATTTGTATTTTTTGATTATGGGTAATTAACATCGCAAAGGTATAAATTATTTTTTATTTCCCCAAATAATAAAATTTGCTTCTATTTTCTTACTTTTGTACCCGATTTACAATAATACTGTTTTTATGGACAATTCTAATTTGATATATTTGGACAGAAATGAATATAATTTCGAAGTAGCTCCCTTGGTGGAAGTTGCAATCCGAAATTTTTCTCCGATTGAATTTACCCATTATACCCGCTGTTTCCAAAAGGGAATAAAAAGTGAATTATCGCAATACATTGCGGATATGTACAATGTTCCGGAAAAAAATGTCGTTTTGGGATACGGCGGAGAAAGCATTCTCAAATCGGTCATTCATTGCTTTCTAAGTCAGGGGCACCGGCAGCGCAAAATTCTGATTCCTACTTATTCGTGGTGGTATTACAAATCCATCGCAGAAGAAGTGAACGGAACCACCACTCTGTATCCCCTGTATGAAGACGGTTATGAATTTAAATACAATATTCCGGAAATAAAACGTTTACTCCAAGAAGAAAAACCGGATATGTTGCTCTTAGCCAGTCCGAACAACCCCACCGGAAATTCACTTACATTGGATGAAATCAAAGAGATATTAAACAACGTTGATCCGCAAACCATTGTGGTTGTGGACGAGGCATATACCCTGTTCAACCAGCGGGATATTTCCTACATTTCTCCCTTGATTACCGAATATCCGAATCTATTGATTATCCGCACTTTTTCCAAATTCTACGGATTACCGGGACTGCGCTTGGGCTACGCTTTCATGGGCAATAGCCTGAAACCTTTCGATGGATTCAGCACCATGTATCTTGGTTTCAACCGTTTATCCGAAAAAATCGGAATCGCCGCCCTCCAATCTACGGATTTCTACGCCGAAAAAGCCGCTATCATGCGTTCGGACAAGGAATTGTACAAAAAATCGCTGAATCCTATTCCGGGTTTTAAAGTGTATAATTCCGACGCCAATTTTATTTTGATAAAATATCCGTTCGAATGGAAAGAAAAATTGCAGGAGGCCTTTGCCAAAGAGAACATTGTTGTGAAGTTTATGAATGAAGAAGGGTTGCGGTCTCATATCCGGATTACTTTGGGAACTCCGGTTACCAACCGGCAAGTGATTAAAATTATTGAAAATGCGGCTTTGTAAACAATATTTGGATGAAAAGCTCACGTATGCCGATAGATTTCGTTTGATTACTCTTTTTCCCAATCAAACAAGGGCGCCAGGTACGGGTTTTGTCCGTGTGTAGAATACGAAGGGATGGGTACAATCAATCGTCGTCCTTTTCTGCGAAGGTCTGTAAACATATAAAAATCCAAAGCTCGTTTGACTGTCCACCGGCTGATTATCGGCCAATCGGCTCTCAATGTTCCTACACGCACAGCAAAAGTCATGGTGGTACTGTTTGTTATTTTCCAATGCGTACTCTCCGTTAAAAAGACGCGCGTTTTTTCGCCGCCGATTACAAAAGGGCTTGTACAGGTTCCATAGCCATACTTATCCGGATGGTCGTAAAGCGTCACATATTCCGCCTCGCCCGATTCGATGCCTTCCCGCAATATTTTGAGCGAATGGGCGCGGTGCACATAATCGTCTTCCAAAAAATACACAATGCAATCATCGGCTTTCTCCAATGCTTTTTTGCAGCAGGCCTGAAACGAACCTGCATTGCCGAGAGATGTTTGCCGAATAGCATCAGCCGGAACATATTTTTGAATCATCCGGTAGGTTTCATTACTTACATTATCCGCGATAACAAACCAATCACACGCTTCAGCAGGGAAATGTTGAATGGCATTTTTCAAACAGTTTTCTTTCGTGATATAGTCCGGCTTATTTGAAGTACGTCCTCCGTCGCTAATTCTGTAAATCAGGGATATTTTTGGGGATGCCTTCTCCGTTGTGCGCTTTATTTTTCTGTCTTTGGATATATGTGCATAATATTTCTTTTGTAAAGAAACACATAGCCTCGTTTTCATTCGTTTTAAAAAATCCATTCCGTTTTATTTAATCATTTTTATTCGGTTTCTTTCGATAAAATCGGTTCCCAAAACTTCGCCACCTTAGGCTTATTATATCCGTGACAGCCAAAAGGCAATAGACCTTGATTGAGGTTCAAGGCGATTTGCGGTTTCCTGTCGATGGCAAATGCCACCGCTTCTTGATAATCGGGAACACGAAAGTCCGGCTCTAATCGGGGAACTTTCACGCCCCAAAAAACATCTTCAATAAATTCAAGATTGGGAGATTCCGTATCCACATTCTCTGCTATCAGTTCTTGATATTTTTTAGCAATGCGTATAAAAGAACTTACTTTTCGCAAAGAAAATCCGCCGTTGCCTACTTTGAAGAAAATTTCTTTTCGGGAATTTTCCTTGTGCATGATTTTTTTTCGAAAATTGTCGATACGAACGCCCAACGAACGGGGATTAGATGCAATCCAAGGTGCGCCGATATAATCGTAGTTTTTATCGTACCAAAACTTCAATTCATCCTTGAAAACAAATGCATCCAATTGATAGATAAGCACATATTTGGTGTCGGAAAAACGCTCGTAGAAAGAAGCGGAAAGCATCAATTGATTATATCCCCAAAGACCGTTGAAATATCTGTCGGGAAAAGTTTCGATTTGCAGTGACGGATACATTTGGGTCAGCGGTTCGGAAGAAAACGATTCCGGCTGTACCAATACAATCGGATAGTTCCCCAACACACGAAGACATTGTTTCAGAGACCGTTCCTCCATCTCAGAAGGAAGCCGATAAACGGGAATGAGTATTTTTGCAAGGCGCTTATCCATAATTATTGGGTCGAA
>BNXY01000128.1 GCA_025999935.1 Bacteroidia bacterium
GGAAGGAGAAGATACAGATTTATGATATTAAGAAGAATATTGTGGAGATAGATACAGTGGCGGATACGATAAATATTTCTGCTAACAGCACTATAAATTTAAGTGCCGTCAATATCAACTTAATAGCCAAAAACTCATAATCGGAAATCTGACCACTATCAAAAATTTCAAAAATAGAACTTTCCTTATCTAAACAATCTGTAAATTTTAGTAAACGAAATAAAAAAAATTCATCTTCATCATTTAAAAAAGGTAATAATTCAATTTCGTCTTCTTTGAAAAATGATTTTAGCATTAGTGAGGCCTTCTTTGATACAATCAAAACGCCACAATCATAAATGTCGAAAAAATCCGGATCAATGCGTTGTTCCGATTTTAATAAAACCAATTGTTCCCATTTCTCGGAAACTGTTTTATTTTCATCACCAAGCGTATTTGCCAATTCAATAAAACTATCGGCTTTACCTTCTTCCGGTAAATAATAAGACGTATAGCCTATTTCCAATGTGCTTAGTTCCCAAATTTTCATTCAATCAATTTATAAATTGTAACATATACCATTATACCATTTTTCCAACGGAATAAATTGTAAACCTATGGGATTAACCGACATAATCAAATCAACAATTGATTTATGATACAACACACGAGCAGCGCTTTCGTGTACCATAAACACCCGCCTTTCATCCAGCGGAACTTGTAAGACTTTTTCATTATCAAATACCATTGAATTAATCATAGCCCATCTTCCATCGGCACTTATACTTCCTTTTCTATCAGATTTGTCAGGGTCTAAAAATGCATATTCTTGATACGCATTGGCAACCCAGTAATCGGTATATTTTTCCCCCTTTCTTCCTCTGATAACGGCAGGCACCCATTGTAAACCCTTAATCTCTTGGGATTTCAAAACATCATAGATTTTTCGTGAGAAAACCTGTCGCCCCGTTAAAAAAAGATAATCAACCATTTGCGGCTTTTTGGGGTAAGGCGGACGGAATGTCAAATGAGTAACCGTACCTTCTGCTGCTTTTTCCATATCATAAAGATACTCTATTCCTTCAGGGTCAACATCATCATCGCACATTAATGCAGGCGATTGATATGCACCGTCACTTTCTACCATATAATAATCAAATTCGTTTTCCATTTTTTTAATCTCCTATTAATTTAAAATTTATAAAATATGTTTTTGTGAAATTACAATTTGTAACTAATGCCGTTGTACCATTTTTCCAATGGAATAAATTGTAAACCTATGGGATTAACCGACATAATCAAATCAACTATTGATTTATGATACAACACACGAGCGCCACTTTCCTGTACCATAAACACCCGCCTTTCATCCAGCGGCACTTTGGATGCGGCATCTTCACTCAATACCATCTTGTCAATCCCTATCCATTCTCCATCATCTTCATCAATTACCCCTTCTGTTTTTTGTGGGTCTAAGAAAGCATATTTATGAAATACATTAGCAACCCAGTAATCGGTATATTTTTCTCCCTTTCTTCCTCTGATAACGGCAGGCACCCATTGTAAACCCTTAATCTCTTGGGATTTCAAAACATCATAGATTTTTCGTGAGAAAACCTGTCGCCCCGTTAAAAAAAGATAATCAACCATTTGCGGCTTTTTGGGGTAAGGCGGACGGAATGTCAAATGAGTAACCGTACCTTCTGCTGCTTTTTCCATATCATAAAGATACTCTATTCCTTCAGGGTCAACATCATCATCGCACATTAATGCAGGCGATTGATATGCACCGTCACTTTCAATCATGTAATAATCAAAATTGTTATTTTCCATATTTTAATCTTCTAAATTTTCTATTAATTCATCCTTTTTATCGTATCTACACTCTTTATTCCATGTTATTGTTTTATCAGATGAACAGCCATGTACGGCATGATCTCTTTTACGGGGACAACCATCGCCTTGGTATGCTTTTGTAATATTAATCACAAATTGGGCTGTGTTATCCGATGATTTTTTGACTCCTGTTTTCTCGCTCATCATTTTCCTTTTTTGGGTTAATGTCCTGCACTCATCATAGCATCCGATATTATTTCCTCCCTTATAGTGCATACCGTCGGAAGTTATCAGCCAGTTAAAACCAATTACTTCGTCAAAAACAAGATTACTTTTTTCAAGCATATTAGTATGAAATTCTTTTATTTGCTTTGCTGTAAGAGGCTTACATTCTTTGACTTTATATTTAGTTTTCATAGAAGAAATCAAATCTTCTACCATACTGACATAATTTTTTTGAGCGATATATTCTCCTCCTTCTAATAATATGGAAGTAGCACCATGATTTCCAAAATGAAGCGGAACATTAAAATGGCAGGCTACCAACATGTCGCCGGGAAGTAATACTCCATTTTGTGGACAGTTAATATTATAACAGTACTGATAAAACAGGTTCTTCCAACTATCTGCTTTTACGGCTTCGCAACAAATCAAGTGATGGCCCTCAATAGGATCAGGTACTTTTAGATACAAATCCGAATTGGCATTAATAGTTTTTAAACTAAATATCTCTTTAATAAGTTCTGTTATTCTTTGCTCTCTTTGCCGGTAAAATTTATGATTGGTCGGACTGATTTTACTATCATATTCTTTAAGGGCTGTAAATAGGTTTCCTGTTATATCTCCTCGCTCATTGGTACCATATAATTCATGGCCTTTGTGCCGTAAATCTTTTTTACATTTGGGACATTTAATTTCCTTCGGTTTATTTCCGGCAAGCCTCTGTTTTACATTGTTTATTTTTATTATTCCACCAATAGGGCATATAAGTTTTGAACCTTCCAATAAAGGTTTAAAATTAGCTATCGTTTCGTTCATTTGAGGTAGTTGCCACGGGATCGCACAAGCACAGATACAAGGTTTACTAACCCCATTAGGAGGAATTGTCGCTGTAAGAACTTTACATATACCGAATGTTGCAGGCATAGGAAATAAATTAACTCCTGGCACGAAATCCATCATTGTAGCAACCTTCTTTTTTTGTATTTTAACCTTTCTATTATTTGTAACCTTTAAAGTGGTTGTTTTATTACCTGATGAACATTTTATAATAGCACCATCGACAATATATTTTTCTCTTTTTCCCATTTTATCCTATGTCAACTTTACGACCTTTTATTGAAGTATTTGTCTTCCCTTGAATTTTCATATCTTTGGCAGCAATTTTTGTTTCTTTATCACCTGCTATATTTATTTTTTCTTTGGAAAAAACATCAACCTTTTTCTTTCCCTGTATTTTTGCATTTCCTTTACTGTCAAGAGACATTTGAGAATTGACCCCTGAAGAAATAAGTGCATTCTTTCCACCTTTGGCCGATAGTGTTTTTCCAGCCTTAATAGCAGCATCTTTCCCCGCATTAATGAAAGTACTTATGCCTCCTGTTATTGATGATGTGACCCCTGCCGAAGCAGTAAAAGTAACTCCCGCAGTTTCCGTAATTGCATTTTTAGCTATTAAGTTGATATTGACGGCACTTAAATTTATAGTGCTGTTAGCAGAAATATTTATCGTATCCGCCACTGTATCTATCTCCACAATATTCTTCTTAATATCATAAATCTGTATCTTCTCCTTCC
>BNXY01000129.1 GCA_025999935.1 Bacteroidia bacterium
TGAAATCAGGATGACCGTCTTTTATCGTGAATCCGTCTTTAATGACCGTTTGAATGGTTTCATTTTCGCCAATATTCGTGAATCTCATATTTGGACCATCCCAAAGCAATTCTTTGTTCAGCGCTTGCAAACGTACAGCCAATACACCCATTACCACCATTTCATTAAACGGACCTGCTTGGGAGAAATCGGATTTTGAAAGTACACGGTTAGCCGCGCTTTCTTTACATGCGCGCACCCAATCCATTTCATGACCGTTTGTAACTCGACGTTCGGTTTTAGGCACATCCGGTTTGCGACCCGACAATAACCAAGGATTTGCACCATAACAATTCGTAATCAAAGTGTCTTTGGTTCCATGGAAAATTACCAAACCGCCGCCGCTACCCATGAGTTGTTTGCCGACAGGGAAACCGGCAGGGCGATCCGGCATCATACCGCCATCGTACCAATGTACAATAACTTCCGGCAGACCTACTTTAGGCAAGTTTTCACGAGCGGGGAAAGTCAGTTTAACATGTTGTGCTTGAGGGGCGCATTCATTTAATAACAAGGTAGAGGAAGCCTCCGCTTTAGTCGGGTATCCTAATTTTAGACCGGTAAATACCGGATGTAAGATATGACAAGCCATATCGCCCAAAGCGCCTGTACCATACGGCCACCAGCCACGCCAGTTCCACGGATGATAAATGGCATTGTAAGGACGTACGGCAGCCGGACCTGAGAATAAATCCCAATCCAAGGTGGATGGAATTTTGTCCACTTTTTCCGGTGTATTCAATCCTTGCGGCCAGATAGGACGGTCGGTAGCGGCTTCTACTTTCAGCACTTCGCCGATTTCGCCATTCCATATCCATTCGTTGGAAAGATTAACCCCATCGCCCGATGCTCCTTGGTTACCCATTTGGGTAGCCACCTTGTGTTTTGCCGCTAATTTTGTCAGCAAACGGGATTCATATACAGAATGAGTTAACGGTTTCTGTACATAAACGTGTTTGCCTAAGGTCATAGCCGTAGCAGCGATGATGGCATGCGTATGGTCGGCAGTAGCCACGATTACGGCGTCGATGTCTTTGCCCATCTCGTCGTACATTTTGCGCCAATCTTTGTACCGTTTCGCACCCGGATTTTCATCGAATACATTGGCAGCGTATTTCCAGTCTACATCACACAAAGCAACGAGATTTTCCGTTTTTTTTACGGCATTGATGTTTGTGCGTCCCATACCGCCAATACCAACTGCTGCGATATTAAGTTTGTCACTTGGAGCAGTCACTCCACTAAAATTTTTTCCCATAACTACATTCGGGATGATGGTTAATCCCAAAGCCGCAGTTCCGCTTTTTTGAAGAAAAGATCTTCGACTCATTGAGTTAGACATAAGTACATAGATTTTATTAATAATTTAAAAAATTCAAATAATTAAGTCCCAAAGTTATTACATTTATTTAATAAAACGAAAAAAAATTGTATTTTTCACAAAAATTAATAAATTATTGACAATAAATGCTTATTTTGCTCCTAATTTCTTTGTAATATTTGCCGGTCGAATGCTTCAATATCATGCGCAGGCAAGTTAGGCTGCAGTCCATGCTGTCTAATTGGACATAGTGGGAGAGGGGCTTTTTCATTATTCGTGTATTTTTTTCAAATATTTTTATCCATATTCCGGTCTTTCATAACAGCGACCATTCTTTCTTCTAAAAACCGGTACAGACATTCCGAATCAAATAGTTTTATCCGCTGATTTCTATTCAACAATTTATTACACCACTTTTCGGCTGATAGTAATTTTTCTTCTGATATAGGAAAATCGTTCATCAAGGATAAATGCGTAATAATTTCATCAATTGACGGTCGTAATTTAAGGTCGTAAAGTTGTTTTAAGCGAATCTGATTGGCATACATCAGTTGTTCCTTAGCTTTTTTTGAAGTAATTTGTTCGGGATGAATTCTATAACGCAATAAGGGTTCTGCCATATTGGTTATGGCGCCAAGCCTGCTTATATCGACCATTAAATTGTAATCTGCTGCATAATAATAGGCTTCATTATATCGGATTTGATGTTGTTTAAATACTTCTTTCCGGATTATCAGGGTAGGGTGGGTGCAAACGTTGTCCCTGAGCAATTGAACCTTGAGTTCATGTTTATTCCGTAGCCGTTGAAATAATCGCGGAGGAGAATTTTTTGTGAAAAATTCTATATCCGTACCGGCAGCAAGGTATTGCGGATTGGATTCCATAAAGTTGTACTGTTTCGACAATCTTTCGGAATGAGCTATATCGTCGGCATCCATGACACAAATGTATTTTCCTTTCGCTCTGTCCAAGCCCTGATTGCGGCATTTGTAATTGCCCGATTGCGTTGGATTGTTTATCCGGATAATTCGGGAATCGTTTATCTCATTCAAAACAGCGCGAGTTTCATCTGTCGATGCATCGTCTATGATAATCAATTCAAAATCGGTAAAGGATTGTTCGAGGATGCTGCCCACGGCAACAGATGCAAACAACTCCATATTCCGCACCGGCATGATTACCGAAATAGCTGGTGTCTGTATTTTTCCCTTCATCTACTTGTTATAAATTTGATAAACGATATTCAACATCTGATAAAAGTCAATTAAATTTTTATTCAGCAATCCAATTAACTGATCAAAGAAATCTAAAAAGTATTTATCTTTTCCGGTAATTTGTTTCATTATTTGTTCCGCATACTTGATTCTTATTTTCAAGGAAGAAAGGCTCATTTCTCGATTTTGAATTTTCGTTACTTGATTGGGAGATTGGCGATATCGCAATAAGACTTGGGGAATATTTGCAAACCGCGCTCCTTTCCCAGCTAAATCTATCCATAACTTATAATCTTCGGCAGCAGGATAATCCCGTTTATAGGGTTTTCGCAAATATTTTAAAACCGACCTTCTCATGATTACAGACGGGTGAATCATCGGGTTATATAGTAGCATGATAGCTACAATTTGCTTGTGTTCTATGGGCGTTCGCAGAAGACCGTCTCCGTCTCCGAAAATCTCCGCCCATGAACCGCAAACATCAATCGTTTGATTTTGTTCCATAAAATCATATTGTACTTGCAAGCGATTGGGGAGCATCGCATCGTCTGCATCCATACGAGCAATATATTTTCCCTTAGCTTGTTTTATACCCAAATTCAGCGAACCGATAAAATCGTGTTCATTCCTTAATAAAACGATGCGTATGTCTGAAAATGAACGAACAATCTGAGTCGTATTATCTGTTGAGCCGTCATCAATAATAATCAGTTCAAAATCAACCAATGTTTGATTTAAAATACTTTGGATGGATTCCGCCAAATATGCATCCGCATTATAAACAGGCATTACTATGGATATTTTGATACTGTACTTCTTTTTCTCCATATTTTTCATCTGGTGTTATAAAGAAATTGTGAAAGGCAAAATCGAGTTAAACAATACCTTTGTTGAACGTAAGACAAAGTTGGATAAACAGTTGTCAATATATCGGAGAAATACTCCCGACACGAAAAATCAATTGTCTTGTTTTTGTAAAGCAGCGAATGAATAAAATGGTAAAGCC
>BNXY01000130.1 GCA_025999935.1 Bacteroidia bacterium
GCTCTAAAAAGTCTTTTTCACATGCCGTGAACAAAAATACAATAGAAAATAATATTATTGTTATTTTAGAAATAATTTTCATATTTGTATAATTTTAGAAATTAATATTAAAACCAATAGATGTTGATCTCATGGCTGTATAAGCGTATGTTGTAGAACCATCTACATTTAGCCTTGGATCATATCCTTGGCGGGAAGAATTTAGAAATAGTTCATCTCCAGCCAAATAGAACCGGATTTTTTCGATTCCCAATTTATTGGTTATCTTTTTAGGTAAAGTATAACCCAAGGTAATATTTTGTATGCTAAAGTAAGAACGACTGGTTAAGAAACGTGTAGAAGTTGCATTTTGGTTTTGTAAACCAAATTGTAATTTGGGGACATCTGTTACATCACCTGGTTTTGTCCATCTTCTGTTTACTACATCTTGATGTATACCATTACCCGGAGAATCCATGTTGTTCATTAAATTTGCATATTGAGAATCATAAGCATATCCTCCGATAGCATAGGCTCCTTGAACATAAAGGTCTAAACCTTTCCATTGCAGTGTAGTCATGATACCTCCATAATAATCATTCAATGCTTTTTTCCCATTTTCACGGTACGATGCCGCAGCATAATCGGAAGTTACATAAGAATCCGTAACCTTACCACTCTCATCTTTTGTATCATGCCACCAAAGTGAAGAGCCTGTTGCAGGATCCACACCGGCATATTCATACAAATAATAGTCATACAGTGAATTTCCTACTTTATAATAGTAATTACCATTGCGATAGCCTTTTCCAGCTGGATCTCTATCTTCCGGCAATTTTAGAATTTTATTTTTCAGGTAAGTAATATTACCGCCAACCGTCCATGTAAAATCGTTTGTTTTAATGATATCACCTTCCAATTCTATTTCATAGCCGTAGTTTCTTAAGCTAATGGCGTTATCCCAAATCCAAGAAGGCGACCCCATCGAGGGTGGCAAATTCTTTTGATAAAGAAGATCTTCGGTCTTTTTGTCATAATATTCAGCGACACCTCTTACACGATCCCACAAAGTAAATTCAACACCTGCATTGAATGTTTTACTTACTTCCCACTTTAAGTTGGGCGCTCCTCTGTAAATAAGCGAGATACCTATTTCTCCATCTTGAGGTATAATGGCTGATTGATCGGAATAAGCATTATAGCGGCCAACCCGATCATTTCCCTGTAATCCATAGCTTGCTTTCAACTTTAAGTTGTTTATTTCCGAGATATTATTCAAAAAACTTTCCTGATTGATACGCCAAGCAAGTCCGGCAGCCCACATTCCTCTCCATCGATTATCGGAGGAAAACCTAGAACTTCCATCGTAGCGGTAGCTTGCCGTGACATAATATTTGTCGTCATAACCATAATTTAGACGGGTAAAATAAGATTCCAAAGAATAAGTTCCTCTATAGGAAGTTGCGTCCAGTAGGCGAGCCGCATTTGCCAATTCTGGATTATTCGGTACCAAGAAGTTTTCTTTACTTGCTTCTAAATAATTGTATGTGTAATTTTTTGTTTCATGTCCAACTAAAGCGTCAATGGAATGAGAACCGGTTTCTTTAATCCAAGTTAACAATTGTTTTGAATTCAAGCTAAACATTTTTTCCGAACTTCTGTAATTCCGTCCTCCGACATTGAGAGCATCACCTCCAATTGGGGTTTGGAAAGAATTTCCAAAAGAATTGTAATTTTCCACGCTAATATCCGTCAAAAATTTAAAATCCTTCAAGAAAGTAAATTCGGCAAAACCGATGGCTGTTGTGATGTCATTGTCGGTATCTCTAATGTCATTTTTCAAAGCAGAGATCGGGTTTGAATTTGCGCCATACATTCTTTTACCCATTGTTACACCATAGTCATATAATTGATTTCCTTTATTATCCAATAAAGGTGCGCCGGTAGACTGATCATATTGATAAATAGGATAAATTGGTGCAATTTGTTGAGCAACCATAAAAAGGTTTCTATAAGCAGATGCCGAACCGGAATCCCAAGGGCTGTTCATATACCATTTGGTATAGGAAAGATTGATTCCTGTTTTGAACCAAGTATTAACGGTTTGTTCGAGTTTTGCACGTCCGGTAAATCTTTGAAAGTCTGAATTTGGAATAAAAGCTTCGTCATTCAAAAAACCAGCGGAAATGTAATAGTTTGTTTTCTCGTCTGCACCACTTACTGTAATTACATCTTCATTTCTAAATCCTGTTTTAAAAGGGACTTTCAACCAATCGTCATGATAGAGCAGATTCGCGTTTGGGTTTAATTTTCCATCAATAATTACCTGATCGCCTGGAACATTTCCATAAGGATTATAACCGCCCGTACCATAGGAAGTTCCTGTCAAATTCTTACTTGCCCACGCATTGGGATTGCTTTCTCCGTCGCTGATCGCTCTATTGCGAAGTGCTTCCCATTCCAACTCCAAATATTGTCCGGGATCCCTTACTATATCATAGGGAGATATTCCTTTATTATTGGATCCGAAGCGAGTTTCAAATGTTACTCTTGATTTACCTGCTTTCCCTTTTTTAGTTGTAATTAAAACTACGCCATTAGATCCGCGCGCTCCATACATAGAATTAGCTGCCGCATCTTTCAAAATGGTAATTGATTCAATATCCATTGTGTTAATTGAATTCAAATTTCCTTCATAAGGCATACCATCAATCACATAAAGAGGATTGGCGTTCGCGGAAATAGAAGATACACCCCTGATACGAATTGTTGAACTTGAACCCGGCTGCCCGGATACAGAAGTAGCTGATACTCCAGCACTGGCTCCTTGTAAAGTTTTTGTTACGTTAGATGCTTGTCTTCTTTCAATCGTAGACGAGTTAATTTGCGATGCAGATCCTGTAAATGATGATTTTTTCGCTGTACCATAGGCGATTACGACTACTTCATCCAAATTAGTAGCTGACGGTTTCAACTTTACAGTAATAATTGGAGCTATAGCCACTTCCTGGTCAAGCATTCCCAAATATTTAATAATTAATGTTTTGAATGAATCCGGTACATCTAATGTGAATTGACCGTCTACATTTGATACAGCACCAATGGCCGGATTTTCTTTGACGATAACCGAGGCCCCAATAACCGGCTCTCCGTTTTCGTCAACAACGGTACCGCTTACGCGGGTGGTTTGCGCAATAGATAAACCTATGCTTATAATAAAGCATGTTAATAATAAAATCAATCTTTTCATAAATTTTACTTTAAATTAATAACTCAAAAAAATAAACTGTTAATCTCATATATTTAAACAAAAAAACAAAACAATTGTTTATAAATATCTAACGAATCGCAAAGATATGTTATTTTTTTTGTAAAAACAATTTTTTTTGTTAAAAATAAAAAAATTTTTAACAAAAAGATATTCATCGTTGGGCGTTTTTCCCCAAATTATTTTTTTTTTTGCAAATGATTGCATATTATAAAAAAAATATTAATACATTTGCAAAATTATATATAATTTCCATTGAATTAAACACGAATGAAAAGCTTATTGCTATATACTTCCCATGATAATCAAT
>BNXY01000131.1 GCA_025999935.1 Bacteroidia bacterium
GAACAGTATATCAAAAATATTGTCTATAACAAATTAGGGAACTTTGATATACCTGTTAAATTTGAAAATGGTAATGCAAATAGTATAGATGCTGTATATGTGTTTTCTGATGGAAAAAATTATCATTTCTTTTCACCGGAAAGAGGTGCAATTAGAATTGATATAATAACAAATAGAATTGCGGACATTATATATCTTGCAGTTGGACAGGTTATTACTAAGATTGCTAGTAATTATGAATTAAAAAACAGAGAACCTAACAAGGATTTTCGAAGAGTATGGTTTGCTAAAGAGATAGAGCTATGGGCTTTATTTGGAGAAGATTTTCATAAACGAAAAAAAAGAGAGATAGAAAATACTCTAATCAATAATCCTTATGTGGATAGAATCTGATTTTTCTTTTTTTAGCAGAATTCTAAATAAAATTATGTAGTATATTGTGTATGAATGAAAAATTAATACAAGCAGTATCCCATAATAACATTAAGGATGCAAAAAAATTGCTAAAAAAAGGCGCTCCATCGAGCGAAATATTTAAATAATATAATTATATGAATTACGGTTTTTTAATAAATTATAAGGTTGGTTCTGTATCAAGTGATAATGAACTTGCCAATATCTTTTATCCAATTCAACGTGATAATATTGAATTGGCTGAAGAAAAGTTAGGCTACAAACTGCCTCTTGATTTAAAAAATTTCTATCAAGAAATAGGTTATGGATTTTTTCATCGAGAACAAGGTAGTATAAATCGGCTTTTATCACCCTTGCAAGTAGCTCAGATAAATCTTAAAGAAGGTATTTATGAAGCAGACCCGGATTTGGATGTTTATGATGACATTTATAAAAACGAAAAAATATTATTCTTTGAAGTTAATGAGGGTTTATACTTGGCTATTGATAAAGAAAATCATAATGGAAATAGTTCTGTTTACTTGTTTGATAAGAAGATTAGCGACTCACTGAAAGCGTTTATTAAAGAATTTACAAATAATCCAGATTTGATAAATGAAATTATGTAGTATATTGTGCATATACTTTACCTATTAATGAAGCTATTGATTCTGCTGTTCAAATGGATCAGAGATTAAAACCGAAAAAATGGATATTTATGTGGATGAAAATGGTAATTTAAGGAGTGATCCAGTTGTAAGAAAATGGTAAAACTAAATAACAAATAATATAAATTGTCAGATTATGCAAACATTAAAAGACTTAGCAGACTATACATTATGCAAGAAACAGCATCAATTAGGTAAGAAGGATTATTTCTTTTATGATTCCGAGAAAAAAATACATGACTATGTGAGTAATCAAGGAAAATTAGCAAGTATTTTTACGGCTATGGATTTTCTTTCTGGATGGTATCATTATAATTTCATCTATAATTTTCTGAGTAATAAAAAAATATCTGATGACGATTTAAGTATATCGACTATCTATGCATTGGAAGCTAATAATATATGTTTTTTTTTAGGAAAGAAAATAGAAACATTCAAATTCTCAATTCAATTCGATAAAGCCGTTGGACATATGGCACAAGCCTTATTATTAGGCTGGGATATAACAGGAATCAAATATGGAAAATTGCTGCTTAAAATGCTTTATGGAAAACAATATAAAGGATGGCATCCGGTATATAAACATCCATGGTTTATGTTGGAAATTTTCTGTAGATGGCAAAATATACAACTAGATTACCCTAAACTCAATTATCCAAAAGATATGGGCATATATCAAGACGTAATTGATAATTGGGATACAAGAAATACAGATTTACTTTCACAGTTGGTAAACAAAATGGTGCAGTTTCATATTGAAGCATCCGACGAAAATGAAAATGAAGACAGAACATCGGATTTTTCTTCGTCCGATTATTTTATACTGGTAATCCACAATAAGCAAGTAAAAATTTCATTATCTTTGCAGCATGGAAAAAGAAGAAAAATATCCGAGGGACTTTCAAGAATTTCTTGCCCAATTTGATACAGAGCAGGCTTGTTGGCAGTACCTTATAGAGATGCGATGGCCGAGCGAGTATGTTTGTCCTCATTGCCAATCGAGTCAATATTGGCTTACAGCGAAGCATAAAATTCATTGTTCAAATTGCCAAAAAGAATTGTCGATAACCTCAGGCACTATATTCCAAGAGACCAAGAAACCTTTGTTGCTATGGTTTCATATTATGTGGTGGGTTGTTGCACAGAAAACAGGCGCAAGTGCGCATAATCTTACTGATTTTATGGGCTTTGGCTCTTATGAAACTGCTTGGACTTGGCTACATAAATTACGCAGGGCAATGATAAGAACAGGCAGAGAGAAATTATCTGGCACCATAGAGGTGGACGAAACATATATAGGTGGTAATGAAACTGGGACAGAAAACCGAGGTCGTGGGGCGGAAGATAAATTACTGGTTGTTGTAGCCGTAGAGTGTATTGGCAAGCAAATAGCTAGAGTTCGATTCAAGATAATATCTGATGCAACGGCAGAAAATCTTATTCCATTTATAGAAGAAACAATAGAAAGTGGCAGTACTGTAATTACCGATGGATGGAAGGGATACGCTCCGATGTGCAAAAGAGATGATTTCCAATACGTTGCCAAGCCAATTGCAAATAGTGGAAAGAAAGCACATGAATTGCTTCCACATGTCCATTTGGTGGATTCATTGGTTAAAAGATGGATAAATGGAACGCATCAGGGTAGAATATCCGACAAACACTTGGAGTATTATTTAGATGAGTTTGCTTTCCGCTTCAATAGAAAAATGTCAACTTATAGAGGAAAATTATTTTATAGATTAATGCAGCAGGCCGTAAACACCTTACCAGTTACTTATAAGGAGATTACGAAGTAACTTGCTTATTGTGGATTACCAGTTATTTTATTTATGCTGTCGAGATATTATTATGGTTAAATATACGGGAACGAATGAAATTGCCTAATTATTTACCGGATAACGAATTAATGAAGTTTCCAATAAATAATTGGCATACGCAAAAAAAAGAAATGCCAGTTATTGAATTAATAGAAAGCACAAAATTAAAACTTTTAAGAAATTATCCGGAGATAGAGTTTGAAATATAGCTTACAAGAAGTATATTTTGCTATATACAAATCAATATGGGAAATGCAATAACAGAACTGATTAAAAATCGTAAAATGGAGACAGATGAACAAATTGAATCATTTGAACAAGCTCTTGATTCAATTTTTTCAAGACGAGATTTTAATGATTTTGACAATCTAATCAAAGGCTTTGATGATGGTACTGAAAATAAAGAAGTCATGTTTTCATTGGTACATGCTGTTGAATATTTTGCAGAAAAAATAAGCACACAAGAATACGTCGCTAAGATTCTATCATGCCTGAAATTAATGAACCCTCATGCTTTAGATTGGGCAGACATATTGATATTGCGGATTATAAATAATGATGATTATTATGCATCATTGCAAGAATCCGTGATAAAAAACAAGGCTTATGATACAGGCGTTTT
>BNXY01000132.1 GCA_025999935.1 Bacteroidia bacterium
TCGGTAACGCCATCCGTACACATTAAAAACAGGTCGCCGGGCAATACATCCGAAATTTTTGCTACATCAATATCCACCGGAACATGTGTGCCTTGAATCGCTCTGTATATCACATTTTTCTGCGGATGCGTCCGGGCGTCTTCCGGAGCGACTTGTCCGGTTTTAACCATTGAATTAATGAGCGAGTGGTCTTCTGTTTTGAAAATAATTTTTCCGTCTCTGAATTGGTAAATCCGGCTGTCTCCGGCATGTGTAAGAAAAATACCCTCCGGCGCAAAATACAAAAGGCATAAGGTGGTTGCCATTCCTTTGGCCATAGGATTTTTTTGAATATAATCGTCAAATCGGATTTCTGTATATCGGACGGCTTTTTCAATAAAAACCGGATCAAATTCCTTTTCAGGCTCTAAAAAAGTGCGGAAATAAGTTTGAATGGATTCGCAAGCTACCGAACTGGCGACTTCTCCTTTATTGGATCCGCCAACGCCGTCACACACAAGGAAAAGCCTATCGTCCACACTCACATATTCGTTGTTCGGATATATGGAATCTTCATTGTTTACTCTTTTTCCTATTTCACTGACTGAAAAAGGTTTTTGTATTTTAATATTCATAAACAGAACCTAATAGTTTTATTCCTCAAATATCAAGCGGGTTTGTCCTAACTGTACCTCATCATTATTTTTGAGAGTTACCACTTCTCCCGGCTCAATGTAGTTACTGTTATATAACGTTCTGTTTGTACTTTTATTGTCGTATAGATAATGAATATTATTCCCTTTGGCGTCTTTTCTTATTTCTATGCCAATATGCGACCGGCTCATCAATTTATCTTTGGTTTCGATGGCCGTCGGAGATTCTTTAGAAGCCGATTTTCTGCCAATGATATTTACGCCTTCCGATAGTTGGATAATCTGCTCCGAAGTAAATTCGTTCGCCAAGACATGCAACCTTCCGGCTTTTACATCTTTGGCTCCCGGAACAGATAGAATGACCGTTTCGGAGTCATCGAGACTTTGATTTTTTGTCACATAACCGACAAGAATCGGTTTCTTGCATTTCGGACAATTAAAAGTTTGAATATTAGCCGGCATTTTAGTTTCATCTACTTTCAAACCGACTTGGCAATGGGGGCAACGAATAGAAATCATATTTTTTAAATTATTTAGTTATCCGATTTATACCAATCGGTTAAAATATCATCTTCCATAAAATCCGACAAGAATACCTGGTCGTCATCAATGCTTACAAAATCGTCCGAATCCGGCTCAATATTTACTGTTATGGCATCCATAGATTCATCCGGAGATATATCAATGACGATGGAGTCAAACGCCGCATCTTCGTCTATTGTGACAAAATTATTGAAGTTTTCTTCATTTTCTATCACGACAAAAATATCGGTATCGATAATCAAATCGTCAATGTGTGAATCTATTTCCGTCATTGTACTATTTGGTATCCGGCAATTCTTTTTCTAAAGTTTCCTTCAATATCTTCAAAGGTTCTTTGGGAACAATCAACTCTTTTGCTTTCCCATCGGCAGCGGCAAAAAGCAACTTTGTCTTGGGAAGACTGATTTGCAAAACATGATTTTTGTTGATGATAAAACTCTTTCCAACCCGTAAAAGGACTGAGGCATAATCGCGAATCTGGTTTTCCAGAATTTCTTCAATTTTACCCAGATTTATAGCGAAAATAAATTGTATCCCATTGGTTAATACCAACTTGGTATAATTCCTTTCCGCCTCAAAATACAAAATTCGTTCAATTTTGATTCGTACTAATTCGTCTCTCGTCTTAAAAACAAGATATCTATCCATAAAAAAGAATTGAGAATTGAAAATTGAAAGTTGAAAGTTGAAAGTTGAGAATTATTCGCTAACCGCTTAATTCTCAACTCTCAATTTTCAATTCTCAATTTATTTATTTTCCAACACTGCTTGTGCTGCCGCCAATCGTGCGATGGGCACGCGGAACGGCGAGCAACTTACGTAATTCAAACCTACTTTGTGGCAGAATTTTACAGAACTCGGTTCGCCACCGTGTTCGCCGCAAATACCGCATTTCAAATCCGGTTTGATTTCGCGGCCTCTGGTGGTAGCCATTTCAACCAATTGTCCAACGCCTTTCTGGTCTAAAACTGCAAACGGGTCTTCTTTCAAAATACCTTTGTCCAAGTACATCGGCAAGAATTTCGCTACGTCGTCGCGGCTGTAACCGAATGTCATTTGGGTTAAGTCGTTGGTACCGAAAGAGAAAAATTCGGCGGAAGTAGCAATCCTGTGCGCCGTTAAAGCGGCACGCGGAATTTCAATCATCGTACCTACTTTGTAGTCGATTTTTTCGCCTCTTTCTGCAAATACGGTTTGCGCCGTTTCGTCGATAATTTTCCGTTGAGCCAAAAATTCATAGAGGATACCGGTCAGCGGAACCATGATTTCAGGATGGGTTTCAACGCCTTTTTTCTTCAAATCCAAAGCGGCTTCCAAGATAGCGCGGGATTGCATTTCGGTGATTTCGGGGTAGAGGTTACCCAAACGGCAACCGCGAAGTCCCAACATCGGGTTTTGTTCCAACAAACCTTCTACTCGTTTGTGAATTTCTTCAAAAGGAAGGCCCATTACTTTTGCCATTTCCTGTTGTCCTTTTTCATCGTGAGGAACAAATTCGTGCAAAGGCGGGTCTAACAGACGAACCGTTACGGGAAGTCCGGCCATGGCTTCAAAAATTCCGGTAAAGTCTTCACGTTGCAAAGGCAATAATTTCGCCAAAGCGGCGCGACGTCCGGTTTCGTCTTTGGCCAGAATCATTTCGCGCATGGCGATAATTTTATCTCCTTCAAAGAACATGTGTTCCGTGCGGCAAAGACCGATACCTTGTGCGCCGAAAGTGCGAGCCACTTCCGCATCGCGCGGCGTATCGGCATTGGTGCGTACTTTCAGATGGGCATATTTATCGGCCAAAGTCATCAATTCGCCAAAATCGCCGCTTAATTCGGCGGCTTGGGTTTCGATTTTACCTGCGTAAACCAAACCGGTTGAGCCATTCAATGAAATCCAATCGCCTTCTACTAAGGTTTGGTTTCCTACGGTCAATGTTTTGGCTTTGTAATCAATTTGTACGCCGTTAGCAGCTGATACGCAGCATTTTCCCATTCCGCGAGCCACAACGGCTGCGTGTGAGGTCATACCTCCGCGAGCAGTCATAATTCCTTCTGCCACAGCCATACCGCGCAAGTCTTCGGGAGAAGTTTCGATGCGGCAAAGCACTACTTTTTCGCCTCTTGCTACCCATTCTTCGGCTTCGTCGGCATGGAAAACCACTTTGCCGGTAGCGGCGCCCGGAGAAGCGGGTAAACCTTTGGTAATGGCTTTAGCGGCTGCCAAAGCGGATTTTTTGAAAACCGGGTGAAGCAGTTCGTCCAATTTTTCAGCTTCCTGACGCAACAAAACGGTTTTTTCGTCGATAAT
>BNXY01000133.1 GCA_025999935.1 Bacteroidia bacterium
AAATTCAAGACAAAGATAATAAATATTTTTTGTGAAAATGAAAAATTTAGTTAAAAAGAAATGTCGCTCTTAAAATTAGATTGATTCCAAGCGCTATCGGTTACAACTAAGTGTAATGTTTGGTTTCCTTTCTTCATTCTCTTGGGGTCGTATTTGCAAAACAGGGAATTGGTTTTGGCATCGTATTCAAACAGGACGAATTGACCGTTCAGACTGCCTTTGAAAGATTCTACTCCACTCAGATTATCGGAGATTTTGAAAGAAATCGTTTGAGTTGCCGTCCATTTCGCCTGATTTTGCGGTTGAATCACGGGTGGAACCGTATCAATGGTAATTGAAAATTGACCCAATTCCCGAATCCGGATATTCATTTTGTGATTCTCGTATTTTCCGCCTATCCAGGAAAATCTTTGGCCTCGAACCGCTACGATGCCGTACTTGCTTTTATCGGGATGAGAATCGTTCGTAATTTCCAATGTTAAAGGGCAATAGCCATGCAAAGGGATTTTTTCTCCAATGGAATAAAGGGGCGCAAAAGCCGTATAGTTAGAAATTGTATCTATTCTCAGATAAATATTTGTGTATAAATTATTTGCCGGAATATTCAGGTCGATACCCAAGGCTTTGTATGCGTTGTCTTTTTTGTAGGAAAATAATAAATCGGCAGTATTTAATTCCGGAATGGCTTGTTCTTTTCCAAGTATATCAAACTCCAAAGTAGAAGTATTGCCATAAACATCTTTCAAAATATATTCGCAATGGTAGGTTTTTTCTTCCACTACCGGAATGATTCCGCTGAAGCGGTCGTTATAAATATCGAGCTTATTTCCGGGTTCAATAAAAGATTTCATGTAGTAGGACTCACTAAAACTGTTGATATAGCGGGTATCGTTGAAAGAAAAGCCATCCATCACGGAATGGAAAATTTCGATTTTATCCACAATCAAAATCACTTCATTGACACCATATATATTGGAAGTCTCATTCATCTTGTCGTAGGCTTTTATGCCCAGGCCGACATTGCCCCAAGCCGTTACCGGTTTGGCAAAGGTTTGTTTACCTGCTTTATTTGATAGGAGATTAATCGTCTGATTTTCCGTACTTCCATTGGCAATACCTTTTCCCGGTTGAGGAAAAATCATCAGTCCCCGGATATCGGGCGGGCGCGTATCTTTAATCCGGTTTTTAAAATAAGGCAACGGGTCAACGGCTCTTTCCGATTGGGTATCGCGAAATTCAAAGTGTACATGTGGGCCGCCCGAACCGCCGGTATTGCCGCTATAAGCGAAAAGTTCACCTTTTTTCAAAGGAAAATCGGCAGGAGAAAAAGACAGATTGACGGAAAAAGATTCTTTCAGGTATTGACTATCCCTGACAGCCGATTCCACTTTGGCGGCAAAATGGTCTAAATGCCCATAGACAGAAGTGGTTCCATCCGGATGGTCGATATATAACGCTCTGCCATAACCGTAAGGACTTACGCTGATGCGGGAAATATAGCCTTCATTTACCGATTTCACAGGAAGTCCGGTAACGCCCTGTGTTTTAAAATCAATGCCCGAATGGAAATGGCCGCTCCGCAATTCCCCAAAATTTCCGCTGAGGAAAAGCGGGATGTCTAAAGGCGAAGCGACTTCCTGCGCATAACAGCCTTGCGAAAATAAAAAGACGGCAAATAGAACGCGAATGACGCGGATTAACACGGATTTCTTTCTCACGGTGTTCATTGGATGGAAAATACTACTCTTTTTCCATTTTAATTTTCTTACTTTTTCCACGGCGCAAAGTTAACTAACAATGGAATAATCTGCAAGTTTTTTTATGCAAAATTCTGCTTTTTACTTTTTTCGTTTTTAATCCATTACATCCAAGAAATAATAGAGAGATGACACACAATACGGCAAAATTCTTATTCATTTTTTTCGAGCATATTATTTTATTCTACCAGTTCGCCCTTCCCTTGCCGGATAATCTTGATTTCATCGCCGGTACAATTTACCACCGTTGAAGGTTCCAAACCGCCGTAGCCGCCGTCAACTACTACATCAACTGTGTCGCCGTATTCTTCGTCGATGAGTTCCGGGTCGGTGCTGTACTCCATCCATTCATCTTTGTCCCGCACGGAAGTGGTGAGGATGGGATTGCCCAATTCTTTTACCAAAGCGAGGATGATGTTGTTGTCCGGAATCCGGATGCCGACTTCTTTCCGGTTTTTGTATATTTTCGGTAAACTGTTGGTCGCATTCAAGATAAAGGTAAAAGCGCCGGGGAGGTTTCGTTTCATCAATTTAAATATTGAATTACTTACCTTGGCGTATTCGCTGATATTGCTCAAATCCGCACAAATAATCGAAAGATTCGCTTTTTGCGGATTGATTCCCTTGATTTTGCATATTTTCTCTACGGCTCTCACATTCAAGGCGTCACACCCTAAAGCATAAACCGTGTCGGTGGGATAAATGATAATCCCGCCGTCTTTCAGGATGCCGACAATCTTTGTGACATCTTTTATATTCGTGTTATCGTTATAGAGTTTAACTAACATTCATTTATTTCAACCATTGGTCGAACCAACGGAAAAATTCTCGTTGAAAGAGAATCCCATTTTGCGGCTGGCCAATCCAGTGGTTTTCGTTCGGGAAAATCAACATCCGGGAAGGGATGTTGCGCAGTTGAGCGGCGTTGAAAGCCATCATTCCCTGCGATGCCAAAATCCGGTAATCCAATTCGCCATGGCTGACGGCAATCGGCGTATCCCATTTTTCGACAAACAAATGCGGCGAATTGGCAAAACTGTTTTGCGCCGTTTTGTTGGATTTATCCCAGAACGGGCCGCCCAAATCCCAATTGGCAAACCACATTTCTTCGGTTTCCAAATATTGGGCATCCACGTTGAAAATACCGGCATGCGCCCAAAAAGCCTTGAAGCGTTTGTTGTGATTTCCTGCTAACCAATAGACGGAAAATCCGCCGTAACTGGCTCCCGTACAACCTAATTTGGTTTCGTCGATAAACGGTTCCTTGGCCATTTCGTCGATAGCGGAAAGATAATCCTTCATATTTTGTCCGCCGTAATCGCCGCTGATTTGTTCGTTCCAAGCTTGTCCGAATCCGGGAACGCCGTGGCGGTTGGGCGCTACAATGATGTAACCGTGTGCAGCCATCAATTGCAAATTCCAGCGGGTTGACCAGAATTGGCTGACCGTGCTTTGCGGGCCTCCCTGACAATACAAGAGCGCCGGATATTTTCTTGCAGGGTCAAAATCAGGCGGATAAACAATCCAAGTCAACATCTTTTCTTTAGTAGTCGTTTCAACCCAACGCGCTTCCACTTTGCCCATCGTGATTTGTTCCAGAATATCGGTGTTTTCTTGCGAAATATTGGTTTGTTTTTCATTGTCCGGATTGACGGTAAACAATTCATTGGGA
>BNXY01000134.1 GCA_025999935.1 Bacteroidia bacterium
GGGGAAACCTTGGGGAGACAGACCTATGGGAAATATTTCTTTAATTCTTTTTACTTTATTTCTATTGCTGGTTGCTATTGGTTTCTCCTTTATTAAGATGCAAACGATTGTCAATCAAGAGGGTGTTTATGTGAAGATGTTCCCGTTCCATTTAAAATACAAATTTTTCTCGTGGGATACGATCGCAAAATCATACATCAGAAAATATAAACCGATAATAGAATACGGAGGATGGGGTTTTAGAAGTAGTTTGCTAAGAGTGGGTTCAATAAATACAAATCCAATACGAATAGGTATAAATAGCAATGTGGCGTATAATATGTCCGGCAATATCGGCTTGCAATTGATATTTACGAATGGGAAAAAACTATTAATCGGAACGCACAAGCAGGCAGAATTAGCAGAAATTTTGAGCGGACTTGGAAAGTTGAGCGAATAATCATTTTATGCCCAAAGAAACAGAAAATAAAAATAAAAGCTTCGTGTTACGCATTGATACAGAAACAATGAATGCGATTGAAAAATGGGCGAGCGACGAATTTCGCAGCGTGAATGGGCAGATAGCGTATCTGCTCAATCAATCGCTGAAGAAAAACGGTCGCTTACCCGAAGAAAAACGGAAAAGGACAAAGTGAGCCGATTAATACCGGCTCACTTGTTTGACCCCTTTTATCGTCTTGAGTTTCTTGATTAAACCATCCATTACCGAAGTGTCGCTCAGCATAACCGTCAAAGTTCCATGAAATAATCCGTCGGCCGGGTCAACATGGATGGAGCGCAGCATCATTCCGTTTTCTTTGGCAATCACGGAAGTGATGTTTGTGACAATGCCAATATCGTCGTTACCAATGATTTTCAAGGTAACCGGATAACTGGCTCCTGATTTTCCCGACCAGCGCGTTTGCACAATCCGGTAGCCATAGCGGTTGAACATGGCGGCGGCGTTGGGGCAATTCAAACGATGGATTTTTATTCCGTTGGAAGATGACACAAAGCCGAAAATTTCGTCCCCGTAAATCGGGTTACAGCATTTGGCCAAACTGTAATCGATACCGGTCAGATTCTGGTCGATAACCAGCACATCTTCCTTGGCTGTAATCTCTTCAACCGGTGTTTGGGCGATATAATTTTCTACGCTACGGTCGGTATGTCCCGCTAATTCCTGCTCTCTTTTTTCTTGTTCCGAGTATTCGTCGATAGCAGTATTAACGTCCAATTTTTCATTGGCGATATCGGAATAAAAATCCGTAACCGTTTTGTAGCCTTTTTTCTTGATGAGCCGCATCAATTTGGATTCGTCTTCCTCGATTTTCCGGTTCTTGAAACGGCGGTGCAAAAGTTCTTTGGCAAATTCGACCTGTTTACTGGCCTGTTCTTTCAGCGATTGTTTGATTTTCACACGAGCTTTGGCGGTAATGACAAAACTCAACCAGTCTTGTTTGGGCGTTTGATTGGGCGATGTCTGAATATCCACCTGATCGCCGCTCTGCAATTTATGCTTGATGGTCACATTTTTACCGTTGATTTTCGCCGAAACGCATCTGGAACCCAATTTGGTGTGAATGGCAAAAGCAAAATCCAGTACGGTCGCATTTTGCGGGAGTTTAAACAAATCGCCTTTGGGAGTGAACACGAAAATTTCATCGTCGTACAAATCCATTTTGAAATCGTGGATTAAATCGTTGGGCGCCGAATCTTTGTGCTCCAAGACTTCCCGCACGTTGTTCATCCATTCGTCGAGACCGCTTTCTCCCTTGATTCCTTTGTATTTCCAATGGGCGGCCAAGCCTCTTTCGGCAATTTCGTCCATCCGTTTACTTCGGATTTGCACTTCCACCCACCGCCCATGCTGCCCCATAACCGTGGCGTGCAGCGATTCATAACCGTTGCTTTTGGGGATGGAAAGCCAGTCTTTCAGGCGTTTGGGATTGGGTTGATACATGTCGGTAACCACCGAATAGACTTGCCAACATTCCGCTTTCTCCTTTTCTACCGGCGTGTTCAGCACCACGCGTATAGCGAATAAATCGTAGATATTTTCAAATTCAACCGCCTGTTTCAGGAGTTTATTCCGAATAGAATGAATGGATTTGGTGCGTCCTTTGATGTCGAAATTCAGGTTCAGTTCTCTCAATTTGGCTTCGACCGGAGCGATAAATTCTGCAATATAGGTATCGCGGGAACGCTTGGTCTCATTGATTTTCCGGGCAATAAAATCGTACATTTCCCTGTCCTGAAATTTAAGCGATAAATCTTCCAATTCCGATTTGATTTTATACAAACCCAAACGGTGGGAAAGCGGAGCATAGAGATAAGAAGCCTCAGCGGAAATCTGCAACAAATGTTCTTCTTTCAATGATTTAGCTGTCCGCATCAGATAGAGGCGGTCGGCAATCATAATCAAAATTACCCGGACATCTTCAGCGAAAGAAAGCAGTAATTTTCGGAAATTTTCCGTTTCGATGGCTGCATTTTTAACATATAACTCCTGTGTTTTGAGCAATCCGCGAATGATAGACGCCACATCCGGCCCGAAAGTTTTGGCAATATATTCGATGGTGTAATGACCGTCCATGACCGGTTGGGAAAGTAAAACGGCCATTAGCGCCGTACCTTTCAAACCGATTTCTTCCGAAACAATCAAAGCGGTTTGGAGATTACGGTGCAAAAGATTAAGTCCGTAAACATCTGTTGCATAACCTCCTAAATCAATCGACCGGACAATGTGTTCTCTTGCTTTTCGCGTATCGTCCGCCGAAACCGAATCCCGCGAACTTCTCAGCAAACTGCGATAAGCAGCGAGAAAAGCGGTTCGTTCCTCTTTGGAAAAAAAATTATTCATCTTTTTGCACAATAAATCCCCACAAAGTTAGGGTTTTATTTTTCAATAGTTCGTTCAAAAGTCAAATAAATTTCTAATCAACAGTCAAATAATCTCTATTGTATTTGGAAAAACCACAGGAATTAGTACCATTAAAGCATTGATTCACAGTCTAATGTTTTCGATATAAAACCTGCAATTTATGACCGAAACAGTATACATTAGTAGAAAACGCAATGTCGGATTGGCGCTATTTGGCTTTTGAAAATGTGCCAATTTGAAAATGTTCATCCTCTATGGCGTAACTTGGGATAGTATGTAATGTAGTAATACAAGTCAGTGGGATTAGTCACATGAGGAATTGCGGCAGGCGCTTCGTAATAAAAAATTTAGTTGTTAAATATTCACTGTTTTCGTCATTTTATTTACTTCTTTTGTCGTTTAAAGTAAATATAAAATCGCATTTTTTCAAATATTGAGCAAAATTAGTGATTTTTATTCAAATAAAGTTTATCTTTTTATATATAAAAATTGTTGCATCGTTGATTTACAGCATGTTACGGT
>BNXY01000135.1 GCA_025999935.1 Bacteroidia bacterium
ATAGGGGCCTATCGGTATGACACTGGCCGACATCGTCCAGCAGTGCATTTGCCGGGAAATAGAACATTGCATGGTAGCAAACTTTTTATAATCAAAGTCGTAAGAAGTATTGAAAGTTAAATTCCATGCTTTTGTCGGAGATATATTTCCATTGATTCCAACTGTTTGAGTGATTTTATAAGGATATTCCCGCTTAATCTTGTCGAAACGCTGCATATCGTATCCCAGATTGATTGAATAATTAAAGGATAAATTCCAAGGTATATTCAACAACTGATAACCATCATCATCATAATTTTCACTATTTTTCTTGGCTTGCCGCAAAGAAGTTCGTTGCGGATTGCTTTCGTCTCCGCTATTCAACGTGTTTGACGGATCGCTATCAAGCGGATCCGAACCATTTGTATTTGAACCGGCGGTTTTATTATCACCTTTTTTAAACCACTTTTTAATCACATCATTGTTTAAAGAATAGGAATAACCGGTCGAGGTTCCCCGAAAACGGCCGATCCCTTTTCCGGCATTTAAACGTGTTTGATTGATGGGTCTTCCCTGTTCGTCATAGAGGTAAGTATCAAATTCTCCCTGCAAGCTCAAGGGGTGGCCGAATAATTTGATTCGGATGGAAGCGCGCAGGTTAGACCATTTCATAGAATCCGCCAAAAAGTTATAACTCATGCTTAAACCCAAATTATCAATCAGGCTGATTTTACGGTCGGAAATAGAATCGCTACCGGCAACCGGCGCTTTTGCCTCCAAATTATTTTCCAACGAAAAATTCAAAGCGCCCGTCTTGCCCGGAGAGGGAGCTCTCCACAAAGTATGATCATAGAGAGAATAGGCGCCGGGTACCTTATTCCCGTTCGCATCTACATATTCATATTCTCTGTAATAGCCATATCGAGGATCGCCGAAATCGGGCGATCCGCTAAAAGAAACGGAAGGTGTCATTACATGGCGAATTTGTACGCCTTCAGTCCATTTTCCAAATAACCTCCAAGGTTTAAAGAGTCCGTACAATTTGGCATTGGCGCTTACCGACCCGCTGAAGTCATATACCCGGTTGAATCCATAAAGGGTATCCACAGGAACCAATCTTTTCAATTGATCGTCATACCTTTGCGTAACTTGCGAAGTGTACCACCGTTCCGTATAATTGAACGAAGGACTTATATTTATGTATTTAAATAAATTCAATGAAGTTGCAATGGGAATCTGGTGTCTCATCCCGTTTTTCCAATCTTTTATAACATTTTTCTTGAGAAAATCATATTCTTTGACGTTATTGATACTGTTCATTACCGAGCCGGTATAACTCATATAAATTTTCTCGTACCATCTCTGGTCGCCAACTTGTTCCTTCCTTTTGAAAGGATAAATCTGACTCATGCTAATGTTCAGATTCGGCAAGGTAAAACTCAAAGTAGTATCCCTTGAACTTTGGTTGACGGACGTGTTGGCGCTGATTGACACCGGAAGCGTAGGATGCCGGTAACTGTAGGTGATATTCGACGATTTGGTATTTTGACTGTAAACATCGGGATCATAGATGCTGTTCAGACTATTCCGGTCGAATGAACTGGTCGAAAAATTAACGCTTGCACTCATCGTCGAAAACGGATTGGCTTTCGAATCCTGACTGTGGCTCCATGTCAATTTAATATCTTTCGTTTTACTATAATCGGATTTTTCCAGACCTTTGGTATCTTTATCTCCCATAACAGTAACTAAATAAGACGCATTTAAATTTCCTGAATATTTATACATTTTCCGATAGTTCGACTTGGCGTTCAGTCCCCACGAACCTTTGGTATAGATTTCTCCCTGCAAGGCTAAATCGACATGATTGTTGATGGCAAAATAATAACCGCCGTCCCGCAAAGAAAAACCGCGGGTCATTTCGTCGCCGTAAGTAGGCATAAGCACTCCGGATGAATAATCGCTTGAAAACGGGAAAAAACCGAATGGAATCCCAATCGGCATGGGAACATCTTCAATGACTAAGTAGGCCGGACCCGACACCACATTTTTCTTCGGCCGGATTCTGGCTTTGGTTAATTTTATATAAAAATGAGGATGTTCGTGTTCATCGCAAGTACTATATTTTCCGTCATTCATAAATAAATCGTCATCGGGCATTTTTTTTGTTTTTTCCGCCGTGAGATAGCCTTCTCCTTCCTGTGTTATAATCCCGTACACCAACATTTTTTTGGTTTTGAAGTTATACCACACTTGTTCCATATCGTATTGTTTCTCTCCTTCCTTAAAAATCGGATACCCCATTCGCTCTCCAACCGAATCCAATGCGAAAGAGGAATACACAAGACTGCTGTCGGCGTTTATCTCTATGTATTCGCCGGTCAAATCCATCTCCCTATATTTTATGGAAGCTTCGCCGAAGAGGTATAACATATTTTTTCCGTCCATAGTCATAACCATAGAGTCACGGGAAGTCGTATTAATCGGCGCATCAATGGCATTGGATTTGATGGAATCGTTTTTTTGTGTCGAAATGGAGTCATTTTTGACCGATATCGAATCTGTGGCCGATTCATCAATGTTCCTGAGCGCTTCTATAACACTTTTGCTAATCGGCAAAGGCTCCTGCGCCATCGCTTTTTGTCCGGCAAAAAGCAGTAACAGGAAACAAACCCAAAAACAATATGAACCCTTTTTATTCATTCAATCTCATCCTAAAAATATTTTACACCAATTGTCAAACCGGTTCACGGATTCTTTTCCGTGCTTGGACAAGCCTTTCCTGACTTTATCCATCGGCTTTTCTTTTTCCAAACGGGTCTTGGAAAAGAATTTATCGGCAAAACAAATCAGTTGCTCCTCCAAACTTACCGGCAACATATCTCTTTGCGGAACAGGCAGATTTCTTTCGATTATATCCGCTTGACTTACGCCGGTACCCGTATGCCGTTCACAAACCAAAGCATGGCGCGGCAAGCCCTCTTCTTTCAACAAATTGCTGCCCAGAAAGCCGTGACAAATATAAGGAAATGTTCCGAAACAATAAATATCCGGCGCATTTGTCCTGAAAATTCCAATATCATGTAAAATTGCAGCCTCATAAATAAACGTTTTATCCAAGTTCATTTCAGGATGCAATTGTGCTATATACAATGCTTTATCTGCAACAGAAAAACTATGCGCGAGGAGAATTTCATACAACTCACTCCCCGCTTGATAATATTTTTTTATTATATCTACCGGTATCATTTTTTTATAAAAC
Source organism: Bacteroidia bacterium (assembly GCA_025999935.1). Lineage (GTDB taxonomy): Bacteria > Bacteroidota > Bacteroidia > Bacteroidales > Azobacteroidaceae > Azobacteroides. The sequence goes on from BNXY01000135.1 coordinate 3,242, forward strand.
CGCCACAAAGATAAAAATAATATCATGTAAACCGGCAACTTATTTTGTTTCATGACCAGAAATGCAGGAATATTTTATGATTATTTAAAATAATCACGTAAATTTGTGTCCGAAATAACGAAAAATTTATTTGAAAA
>BNXY01000136.1 GCA_025999935.1 Bacteroidia bacterium
CATAATAGGGGATTGTCGTCAAATCGGTATCGGTTAGCTTTTGGATGGTGGCCAAAGCTTTGGGGCCTTGTACCGCCAATTGCGCCATATTGTCGGAAGCATTTTCCAATTCGGCGCCTTCTGTATTGTTTTTTACGCACCAGTTCCAATCTTTTTCGATGTTGGAGGCGTTGACTACCAAAAGGTATTTTTCCAGTTCGTAGTGATAAACCAACAAATCATCCACGATTCCGCCTTTGTCGTTGGGGAAACAGGTGTATTGCGCTTTTCCGACAGGTAAATTGGCCATATCGTTAGAGGTAACTTTTTGTACAAAAGCTTTGGCATTCGGGCCTTTTACCCAAAATTCGCCCATGTGAGAAACATCAAATACGCCGACTTTGTCAATGACGGTAAAGTGTTCGTCGATAATACCGGAGTACTCAATAGGCATATCATAACCTGCAAATTCATGCATTTTTGCGCCAAGCGCGTGATGTGTTTCTGTAAAAGGAGTTTTCTTCATTGAAAAATAAATTATAAATTTGACACAAAGGTAATGAATTTGAATGAAATTTGTATCAAGATTTTTAGTGTTTTTTAGACAACTCTTTTGATGTATAATTGTTTATTTAAATATAAATACTATACAAAGCCATTGATTTAGAACCTCAAAATGGGGTATATTATACTACTTTAGCTGAAATAAAGAATTTAAATGCTCTATAATTTTATAGAGCATTTAGTTCTATTATTTTTACAATTACTTTAACGGCTTTCTCCATAGATTGAATGGGAACCCATTCATATCGCCCGTGAAAATTCAAGCCACCGGCGAAAATATTGGGGCAGGGCAAGCCTTTGAAAGACAGTTGTGCGCCGTCCGTTCCACCGCGAATGGGGCGAACCAACGGTTTGAGTCCCACTTCTTTCATAGCGTTTTCGGCCAAATCCACAATGTGTTTTTGTGGTTCCACAATCTCGCGCATGTTGCGGTATTGTTGTTTGATTTCCAATTGAATGGTACCTTCCGGATAGATTTTATTCAGGTAAGCGGTCACTTCTTCGAGCCGTTTCAGGCGTTGGTCGAATTTGTTTTTATCGTGGTCGCGGACAATATAGGACAAAGTCGCTTCCTCTACCGTTCCGGTCATTCCCGTCAGGTGGAAAAACCCTTCGTAGCCTTCGGTATGTTCCGGTCGTTCGTGCGGGGGCAATATTCCGGCAAATTGAGCGGCTATTAGACTTGCATTTACCATTTTGTTTTTGGCGTATCCCGGATGCACATTCAAGCCTTTCACGATGACTTTGGCGCCGGCGGCATTGAAATTTTCGTATTCCAATTCTCCGGCTTCGCCGCCGTCCATGGTGTAAGCCCAATCGCAATCGAATTTAGCCACATCGAATTTAGATGCGCCCATACCTATTTCTTCGTCGGGATTGAAAGCGATGCGGATTTTTCCATGCTTGATTTCCGGATAGTCAATGAGGTATTGGATGGCCGTCATGATTTCGGCGATACCGGCTTTGTCGTCGGCGCCCAAAAGCGTAGTTCCATCGGTCACGATGAGGTCTTCTCCGATGTGATGTAACAATTCGGGGAACATGGTTGGAGAAAGTACGACATTTTCTTTCTCGCTGAGGACAATGTCTTTTCCATCGTAATGTTCTACAATACGCGGTTTTACATTGGCGCCCGACATATCGGGACTGGTATCCAAATGGGCGATGAAACCAATGGTTGGAATCTTTGCATCCGTATTGGCAGGCAAAGTCGCCATCAGATACGCATGTTCGTCCAACGAGATTTCCGTTAGTCCCATAGCTTCTACTTCTTTTTTCAGCTCTAAAGCCAAATTCATTTGTTTGTCCGTACTTGGAGTCGTATCGGAAGTTTCGCTCGATTGCGTATCGAAGGAAACATATTTTAGGAAACGATCAATTACTGTCATAATAAGCGATTATAAATAAACTTTTACATTTCAAACAATTTCTTCAGGTCAATTTTCAAACCCTCGAAAATAGAAACCGGCGCTTTTCCTTTATTATAGATGATGCCTTCGCTGTATTTTCCATTTTCTTGCAGCAAAAATATAGTGAGGGTTTTCTTGGGAGGATCAATCGTCCAATATTCCTTTACACCGGAAAATTCGTACAAAGCAAGTTTCTCATTCAAATCTCTTTTTCGAGTAGAGGGCGATTGCACTTCAACGATTAAATCCGGAGCGCCGATACAGCCTTTGTCGTCTATTTTCGCCGGATCGCAAATGACGCATATATCCGGTTCAACAACGGTATCTATCTTATCATCCGCTACTTCCCCGTTTTTGGGTAAGCGAACATCGAAAGGAGCATGGAAAACTTTGCATTTTCCTTTTCGCTTTCTTACGAACCAAGACAGCAAAAAATGCAAATTCGTTGATACAATGGCATGAATAGTAGCCGGCGCGCTAAATAACTCATACACTACGCCATGTATTAGTTCGCGGCGTTTGTAATCCATCCACGTCAAATAATCGGCATAAGTATAAAGGCGCGAAGAAGAAAGATATACCCTTGCCGATTCCTCTACCCGTGGTATCCGTATGCAATTTTCCGGATAGTTGAATGTTTCCCCGTTTTCATCAAGGTAATTTTTGTTTTCCATGCACCTTGCTTTTTATTTTTCTACTTTTCCCTCTGCTCAATCTGCAAAGTCTTTGTCGGCTGGTCGCAAACCTCGGTCGGGCCGAAATACTGTATCGGGCCGGGATAAACATAATCGGTATTCACAGCCCAAGCATCGCGTTGTGCAGCAAATGTTTTAAATGGGCCGCCGTCCAATTTTACCAAGGCTTTTTGAATGACCGGTTTCATTTCGCCGTGACGCCGTTCCATGTTCATCATCATCGTGATAGGCACACCGCCTGCAATCCATTCTGCCGCAGGAGCCGTCGTGTTGCGAACCGACGACATATATCCGGTTTTCCCGGAGCTAATCAGACCGGCAGCCGTAAACCCTAATGAATAGCAATAGTCCGCATCGTAGTTGGAGGGTGCGGCGCAACGGCCTTCGTAGCCGAAGAAGTGAACTTGTGTTGCGAATTTGCCGACATATTTGCCTTCGGCGGCCATTTCAGCCAAACGATTGCCTACCATTTCGGCCAATAATTTTTCTGTTTCAATCAAGGAAACTTGTACGTTTCCGTGTGGGTCACGGTCTAATGTCAACTGACGTGCCACATTTTCCGGCAGGCTGGCGTAGATTTTTGAATTTTCCGGGCTTAATTTGTCGATGATATGCGCTCGCTGTTGGGAACGTTTTACCCTTTTAAACTCTCCTTCATTGTGCGCTAAGTATTCATTCAGTTCGGTCATCAGTTTTTTCATAACCGGAATAAATTCGATA
>BNXY01000137.1 GCA_025999935.1 Bacteroidia bacterium
TATTTTAATAAAACGATAGATGTATATTGTAATGTGAAAGAATCGCCGATAAAGCTGACTATCAGCGGGACGGCAAATAAATAACAGAGTATTAACCCAAAGGGAAAAAGGGGCGGAAAATTGTCTTCTCTCGCAAAAGTTTTGACAATGCAAACCACCCCGGACACCCTTTCTAAAAAGAAAGGAGTAACACGGCAAAGGTACGAAATTAAAATGAAACAATCGCCTGCAAAGCAGGAAAAATCCAAAAATGCCGGGAAAGTTTAGCTTTCCAACTGGTCTTATGACTTAACAAGCTTAAGTTATTCTCTCAAAAACCGTAAAGTTGTGGTATCAGCTAGCGCGGATTGATATTAAAACAATTATTCAATTCATATAAAAAATTTACAAATATGAATAAGAAAATTTTATTCGGAATCGTCGCATTGGCGATTGCAGGTGTGAGTGTAGTAAACGTGAATTTCAATTCACAAAGTAATAATTTGTCTGGTGTTTCTTTGGCTAATGTGGAAGCGTTGGCACAAGAAAGTGGTGGTGGTGATGACTGTTACACTTCTTCAAACAATACATGTGGCTATGTTGTTATTAGTAACACTGGTAATTATCATGTTATTGAATATGGGAGAAAAGCATTTTGGGGCAATTGAAATTTTAATGGAGAGGTTTCTACAACCTCTCCATTATTCTTACAAAAATAGCGGCAGGTTCCATAATGATTAAAAAAACAAATTATGTACATATGAAACAAACATGTAAAAGTACTTACACACAAGGAAATGAAAAAGAGATGGCATGTCAAGCGCACCATGACAGCGCTTTTTGCATAAAACAAATTATACTCTTTATTTTTGCGATTTATTTTATTTCTTGTAGCCAGAAGGGAAAAGACAATCTCATAGTTACAGAAAAAGCGAAGACGGTTTCTTCAAAACTTTATAATGCGGAAATCATGGCAAAATATGTGGATAAGTTTGAAGTTATAGACTCTGCATTTTATCTTTTTTGCGCCGGATTAGACACAGAAGCCATTGTCTTAAATGAAGAAAATGGAGAAATGATCGGTTCGTTCGGGATTAGAGGGAATGGACCAGGCGAGTTTATGAATCATATATATGCAGGAAGGTCACAGGAAGGAGATACAATCTACACCTATGATTTGAACCGATATAGTATTAATGTATATCTCATAAATAAAACAAGTCAGCATTTTGCATATTCATTTATTGATAAAAAAGAGCTCCCCAGTAAAGACTGGGTATTTAATAAATTACTTCGTCTAAAAAACGGGATGTATGTCGGATTACCCTTTTTTAGCTCAACGTCAGATAATACTTTGGTTTTGTTTGATGAAGAATTGAATTTTATTACTGATTTTGCAAAAAGCCCCATCACATTCAAAGAAAGTAATGATTTTAGAGTGTGTTATGATAACGCATACTTATGTACGTATGAAAATAAAGTTTTTCTTGCTACAAGTTCATTTGTTTATATTTCTGGATATGAAATATCCGGAAATGGAGAAATCGCTATTCTTTTTGAGAAACAATTAGTAGAGTCGGTATATCATTATAATCCAGGTGTGAAATTTAGCAAAGAGGAAAATTTAAGTGGTTTTTCAGATATAAAAGCTACAAAAGATTATATTTTTACGTTGTTTTGTGGAAAACCGGAATCAATGCTCAAGTGGGATGGAAGTGGGATGGAGCCGGAATCATTTGTTATATTTAATCACAAAGGGGAATATAAGGCTAAGTATAAGACAAATAACAAAGGTGGGCGTATTTGTTTTTCTGAAGATGAAAAAAAATTATACCATTCTGTAAATGTTCCGGAATATGATATTGAAGAATATCAAATTAGTGATATGGAAGAATGGTAAATATTATATTTTATGGTATAATTGATTAGTACAACAGAAAAGATGAAATATTCTTGGAAATCCTTCTTCAAGAATTTGCTAACCTGCATCAAAATATTGGCAACGGGCATTCTGTTGGCCATTGTTTTGCGTATTTTCGTTATGTCCTCTTTCCACATCCCAACTCCCTCGATGGAACCATCCGTTTTGGCAGGCGATTACATCATAGTAAACAAATTAGCCTACGGCGCAAGAATCATAAAAAATTTCAATTTCATGAAAGGCGGTAAGTTTGAAACATTCCGGGTAAAAGGATTTGGAAAAGTCAAGCGGAACGATGTGATTGTTTTCAATTTCCCGTATTCCGACTGGAACAAGCTGCAACCGGATTTAGGCGTTTTTTATCTGAAACGTTGCGTAGCCATTCCGGGAGATACGTTTTATATTGAAAACGGGATTTACAAGGTAAAGCAATATCCGGATACTTTGGGCTTCTATCAACGGGAGTTGCAACTGTCGCAAATGCCGGACAGTGCATTCAACGAAGGAGTTTTCAACTGTTTTCCGGATAAGGAACATTACGGCTGGACAATTAAAAACTTCGGGCCGCTGCATGTCCCTAAAATTGGAGATAATTTGGCTGTGGATACGCTAAATATCTTGATTTATAAGCATCTGATTGAATATGAAACCGACCAAAGAGTTGAAATAAATGAGGGTAAAGTGTATTTGGATAGCGTAGTTTTGAATAATTACACATTCAAAATGAATTATTACTTTATGGCGGGCGACTTCATCTTCGATTCGCGGGATTCGCGCTATTGGGGCTTGTTGCCGGAAGACCATATTGTAGGGAAAGCCTCGCTGATTTGGCAATCCAAAGACATGAATACCGGGAACCGGAGATGGAACCGGATTTGTAAAACGATAAAATGAATGGCACGCAAATGACACAAATCACGCAAATATACGCGAATTTTCTAAAAAATTGCCCGAAGGGTAAATTTGCGTGTATTTGCGTCATTTGCGTGCTGCCCTTCTTGTTAGCGCTGAGTACAGTTTTTGTGATAGACCGCCATTTGGCCAACGGCGTGGTTTCCGGTAAATATTTCTGGTTTTACGGGAGTATGGGGTTGGTAAGTATTGCCACATTGATTACCTCTTTTTGTTGTAAAAACCGCTTTCGCTTTTCTGTTTTGGATTTATTGTTGTTGCTGTTTGTCGGCAGTGTTTACCTGTCCGCACTGGTATTCAATGATGCCTCTCAAAACATGACTAAATTGACTGTTTTGGCTTTGTTGCTTGTTTTGTATTTTAACATTCGCATCATTGTAGGGGCGTTGCGCACAACGCCCCTACGATGGATGTTGTGTGGTTTTATTGTTCTTACCGGTTTGGTTGAGGCTGTTTGGGGCTTGCGGCAACTCTACGGCTTTGAAATGTCGCAGCACAATTTGTTTAAAATGACCGGTTCTTTTTTCAATCCGGGGCCTTATGCC
>BNXY01000138.1 GCA_025999935.1 Bacteroidia bacterium
CAGCCGTTATCACATTCTTGGAATCGGCCTGATTGAGCCATTCCTTTATATCTCCCGACAGTTTTATTTTTTGCGCTTTATTCGTTTGATTAATCACTTGGATTTCCACTTCCAATTCGTTCTTGTTCAGCCACGGTTTGATGAATACATCCGCAACCCGGATTTCAGGAACTGCAAAAAGAAATACATCTTGCCAAATTCCCAATAAATCATCGGTATTGGATCCGGGAGGATAGGTGGCTCCGAATTTGTCATATTGAGGGTGCTTTATGTCAAAGAATTTGCTGTGGCGAACACCAACTAAGATTTCATTCGCTCCATTCTTATTTATATAATCTGTAATGTCAATTTCAAAAGGCAAATGGCTATCAAAGTTTTTTCCAGCTTCTTTTCCGTTAATATAAACCGTACTTTCTCCGGCAATGGCTTCAAAATGCAGGATGATTCGTTTACCTGTCCAAGCTTCGGGAATCGTAATGTTTTTTCTCTGCCATCCCATACGAGCGTGAATCCAATGTTCGGGATAACTTGGATAATAGACGGAACTGGGGGCATAAGGCTGATTAGTTCCTTCACCCACTTTGACTCCATTACCCCAATCATTGATGTTTATCGCCGAGGGAATTTTAATTCTGGTTTCATCCCATTTTCCGGCATCCACCGGTGGGAGTTCGGGAATTATTCCGGAACCTTGCCGCCAACCGGAAGGTGCGGGAATCGCTTGTACGTCCCAATAACCATTCAGGCAAATTTCTGCTCGATAAGGTTCTTCCGCAGCAATAGTTAATCCTGCTGCCGGAGAAAAATCACCATTGAAAACGACGCCTTGCCCTCGTAGAATCGTGCAACTCAACAGCGCGTATAAGAATAGGATGTGTTTGAAATTCTTCATGATTTACCTGTTCTTGCTGGTCGGAATCCACATATTCTCCGAAGTCAGCCCGCAGGCTTTAATTATCTCCACGGCATATTCCAATTTGCCGACATCTTCCTTGCCTGCGTTGTTGGTGCCAATGGTAAATTTAGCGCCTTTGTCTTTCGCCAATTGAATAAATTTTTGAGAAGGAATTTTGTAACGGCAATTGATTTCGATGGCTACTCCTGCTCCTACGCAAGCATCAATAACCTTGTTCATTCGCGCTTTCGTCCAGAGCGCATCGTATTCCGGTAACAATTCGTCCGGCAGAAAAGCGGGATTTACGTAAATATTGATGGGTTCGGAAGAAATAATGCCATAAGCGCGTTCCACCAATAAATCCATGAAATGCTGCTTGTCATCCACAAACGTTTCTTCGGGAATCCAAATCCGCATCCGGCGGCCTTTGTCGTCTGTCCAAGTGAGAGCGTCCGTGAATACATAGTCGAATTTTTGGACGGCTTCTGGCGAAAACATTTCCAACCATTCTCGTCCTTCGGCTTGCATGGGCAACAAGAATAGGTGATGTTTGGTCGAATCCAACCAGTTATGAATATCTTCGTCGGCGGTAACGGGAAAATTCTTTCCGCAGTTGGGCGCGATGCCATAAGTAATTCCGTATTTGCGGGTTAAGGCTTCCACGTCTTCAGCGGTTAAGCCGCCTTTCAGGTGCAGATGTTCATCAATGGTCGGGAAATTCTGTTGAGATAAACGGATGATGTCGTCGTTCTGTTCGTCTTGCGCACCTTCGTTGTTAATCAAATCGGGCGATAAGGCTTTGACCCGGATATTCCGAAATTCTATCGGCGCAGCGGAATAATTGGCAAAAACCAATACGCCTTCCGACAAAACCCGTTGGGCGTATTCCGGTAAGCGGAACGGATTTTCGGGTTCGGTATAATCGACCACGAAAGCGCTGTCAATGTAAGCTTTGATATTTTTCCCGGAAACTTCAATGCGGAAAGGCACCCAAGTATCGTTGTACGTCAAGCATTTGCCGAAATTGCGAACGGTGGATAAACTGCCGGATTTTCGCCATTCGGTCGGTTCGGAATTGTTGTTAATCAGGATTTCATATCCCTTTACATTGTCCTTTATTCCGTCGGTATGAAATTGAAGAGCGCCAATGGCTCCTTCGGCTGTTTTGCACTCAAATTCCAGGATGAAATTCTTGTAAGCAGCAGTCGTTGCGGCGCGGGCGTCGTTTCCCGTTAAAACCAATGTTTCGGGCGAAGTTGCTACTTCTCCTGCAAAATTCCAAGCAGACTGATTGTCCGGCTTAATTGTTTTGAAATCGTCTTTTTGTCCGCAAGAAACAACAAGCAAGGAGATAAATGCTAAATAAATAAGATTTTTCATTATAATTGTGTTAGTTTGTGCAAAATTACAAATTATTTGCAAAATTACAAAAAATTATGGATTAGATAATAAAGGGGTGTTGATTAAAACAAAAAAGAGAACGCTTTGTTTTGACTTTGCTTGTAAGTTGTTGTTTCTTCTTTTAACGTTTTAAGCAGTTGTTGCGCCATAAACTCACGAAAAGGAGAATTATCTTCTTTTTTTCTTGATTCAATCAAAGCCGCAATGTAGTCGGCTTTGTCTTCGTGATATATTTTTACAGGAAATACTTGGCGATAAAACTGTATATAATTCATCAAAAGGCGTGATGTGCGCCCATTCCCATCCACCCAAGGGTGTATTGTAACAAGGTTTAGATGTGCGTCAAAACTCAGATTATAAATAGCGCTCAGTTCTTTCACGTCTAATCTTTTATTGAGTTCCTCACACAATTCGGCTACTTTTGTAGGCACTTTTAAATAATTCATATAAGATTCTCCACCCAAACCGGCAGTTACACCACATAGACGAAATTCTCCTTTACTTGAATCGAAAGCGCCTCCCAAAACCTGTGTCGGGCTTCCTGTTGATTTCAATACGAGCGCATTCAATTCTTGCAAAAATCCTGTCGTTACAGGACTTTTTTCTGCTGCTTTCAACGAGGCAAAAACATAAGCGTTCTTTAAATCTTCATTCATCAAATGGTGTACAAGCGGCTTTCCGTTGGCAGTTATTCCGTCGTCGAACAATAATTTAGTCTCAGGTTCGGTTAATGTAGATCCTTCAATAGCCGTAGAATGGGTAATGATAGAATACAAGTAAAATTTCTTATAATCTACCACATCTTCTAATTTTAGCTCATTGAAAAGATTCAACTCCGCTTCTATGGATTGCCATATTTTAGTTTGCTTGTCCATCAACGCTGATTGATATTGTGCAAAAATACTGCTTTTATCTTACATTTCATTCATATATTTTCTATTTCTTATAAGTTTGCCATCGTTTTATTAAAACTTACTAGCCTTCATCGCCTTAATAACGGCAT
>BNXY01000139.1 GCA_025999935.1 Bacteroidia bacterium
TTCCGCCAAGTGGCGACGGTTGTTCAATAACAAATTGATAGGTAATTTTTCGGCACATACCAATTGTGATAGAATTTATTTAATTGGCTCAATTGCGGATTTTTCAAATGTTCGGGAAAACCTAATATTGAGCGTGAATAGGGATGGCCGGGGAAAATGGTATTCATGATAAATTCCGATTCGCGCCGGCCTTGTTGGTCTTGTCCCCGGTTGTATTCTTCGTACACCGTTTCCAATTCCGGTTGAAAGCTGCGGAATATCGGATTAATCAATCTTTCGGAGTTCAATTCCAACCATTTGTAGATTTCTCCCGGAGGAAAGGAATTATAATACAGCGTATAATCGAAGCTTGTACCGGCATTGACGCCTTCGCCGCCCATTCCCTGACTCAGATTGGAAAACTCGTTCGACAAATTGTATTTGGCCGCTTCAACGGTCAATTGATTGATTTCTTTAGATATAGCTTTTCGTTGTTCCGGATCGGCAGTTTGTGCATATTCATCGTATTTGGCGATGATTTTTTCGTAAATAGGTTTTTCTTTTTCCCAATCCAAAGCGCCGATTTTGTCCGTCCCTTTGAACATCATGTGTTCCAAGTAGTGCGCCAAACCGGTATATTCTGTCGGGTCTTCCTTGGCGCCCACATTGACAGCCACCATGCCGAAAACATCCGGAGCAGTTGCATCTTCCCAAACAAAGACACTCAGTCCATTGGGTAATTTAAAGGCTTTTAAGCCCTGGGCATTTATGTTTATGCTTGTGAATAAGCATAATAAGGCGAAAAGAATTAGTTTAATCGATTTCATTTGTGACGTTTTTATGGTTGTGTTTATGTTATTCATCTGTTTTGTTTTAGGATACAAAAATACAAATTATTTTATTATTATATGCTAGTATGGAAAAGTATTTTTGTTTTTGTTGCTATTATGTTTTGTAGGTTTCTGGAGTGGTGAAGACGTAATAATACCGGATAATGAAAATAGAATAGACCAATTCGAATTATTTAATCCTTGCATTAGGCTACAAAAAACTGCCGGAGAGTTTGTTTTAAACTTTCCGGCAGTTTCAAAATATTAATTCAATTGTTACTTCAATTCGAACTCTTCCCACGCTTGCCCAAAAGTGCCGGCAGATACCGTAATTTCTGGTAAAAATAAAAATACATTTCCTTCCTTACGAGGCTCTCCATAGTCTTGATATTGTGCTCTGGGCATCCTCCATGAAGCCATTCCATAGGACGAATGGTTGTATCCAAACTGTTGCGTTTCGTAAGAGATAGAATTATCTGCATTCAAAGTAAATAACATATCATATCCGGTATAATAACAAGCGGGCAGACGGTATAAAGTTGGCGCTTCTACTGCTCTTTGTAAATCTTGTTCCCATTCGTCTTCAAACCATTCAGATGAGAAAATACCGCCTCCTACCTTAACCCAAGTTAACTGTCTTTTAGCACTAATCATAACAGAATCGATTCCGGAAGGTGATTTTAATTCAGAATCATATTTCACTTTTAATGAATAGGTAGCTGTTGCGCTCAATTCGCTGGCTAATGGGTGGGCTATTTCAGCATAAGCAATTCCTTCTCCATCTTTAAAAGAAATTGATGCCGAACTCATTGTAAATAAGGTAGAATTTGACGTGAATGTAATTGGGACTTCATAACTACCCTTTGTATCAGAGCGATTAAGAGCTATCTTAAGAACGGTTCCGTCATCATCTGTCAAATTCAGTGCCAATTGTTGAATTTGAAAGGACACCTGCGTTTTCTCCGGAGTGTAAATTTCAGCTTCCGGCGCTTCACAAGATGAAAGGAAGATGCCAAAGGAAGCCAATATAACATAAGTACATATTATTATTTTTTTCATTACTTCAATTTTTTTAAATTTAAAAAATGTTGAGAAATATTTACTGAAATTTATGGATTTTGATCCGCATCATTAATATCCGGATTATTATCTATTTCCGTTTGCGGAATTTGATAAATAAATCTCCAGTCTCCAGCAGATAATGCGATTTTTTCAAGGTGATTTGTTCCTTCATAATTCCGATCCACACCTTTTTTTAATCTCAAATAGTCATAGAAAATATGACCTTCGCCCCAAAGTTCAATCCTTTTTTGTAAAAAAACATCTTCTGCCGTAATGGTAGTCTTTTTCCAATCCGGATCTCTATTCGCCATTAATTGACCTAAAACATTAGCGCCTTCGGTTGCATTACCACTGCGTACTAAAGCTTCTGCTTCGATCAAATACATTTCGGGAACACGCATATATACATAATCTGCCAACCAACCGGTTACTTTTTTAAATTTAAAGTTGGTATAAATAGGAACCTGCTCTTCTCTCACACTTGAAGATGTATTAACAACAGAACCGGGAACCTTGAATTGTTTCCTTCTTGTGTCATTGTTACCTATCTGCTCAAACAACTTTTTATCTATGGCTTTATAAACACCGACATCACCGCCGTATCCTGCATCAAAAGTACAAACATGGGAGAAGAAAGAGGCGAACATCGTGGTGGTTTCGCTGGTAATATCGGCGCCCCACATCCATTCTTTGTTATTAATGTCATTAAAGCCATCTACAGCAACTTCATTAGCTGTCATCAAAGAATAACCGGTTCTTGCTATTTTAGCGTAATTGGCTGCTTTTGCCCAATCTTCAGTTACCAAATAAACTTTTGCCAACAATCCGGCAGCCACTTCTCTGTTGATCATTGATTTTGCCGGACGTTGATAACCGTTAAGTAATGCTGTTGCCCTTTCCAAATCATTGATAATCAAATCATAGACTTTTTGAACAGGTTCCCTTGTATATTTCGCAGTAGCATTATACCCTTCGTCTTGCGGAGTTAGATAAATGGGAACGCCCAGCGCTTGTTCATTTCCTTTATAGGTTTGTTGAAATCTTTGAATAGCCAAAAAATAACCATAAGCTCTTAATGCCAAAGCTTGACCCAGATAAGCTTTCAAAGTCGGATCTGATACACCCGGATCAATCTTGGTAATTATTTCATTACTTTTAGAAATAATTGTAAAAGCAGTTGTCCATGCATTTGTTACACGACGGTAAGTAGAATTTCTGTTATCTATTTGATAATCATAATAAAACCAGTGGTTTTGTAACTGTGCTATATCTTCAGTCATTAAATCGCCTGCCAATCCAATCGCCATCACACCAAAAACGTCATGGTTATTTTGATATTCTGTTGTAT
>BNXY01000140.1 GCA_025999935.1 Bacteroidia bacterium
TGATAAAATCGAAAGACTCGAATGACATTCAAATCGAAAACGCCGGCCTTTCGTTCTCGCCCCGTTATGTGGATTTGAGTGCATTCTCGGCGCAAATCGGGAAAAATGACATCCGGGCAAACGGCAAATTAGAAAACTTCATTCCTTATTTTCTGAAAGACGAAACGCTGAAAGGAAATCTGGCGGTAAATTCCAACTATCTGAATCTGAATGATTTTATGTCGGAAGAAGAAACCGCCTCTTCGGCTGCCGATTCAACGGCTGTCGGCATCATTGAGATTCCCAAAAACATTGATTTTGATTTGACAGGCAATTTCAAACAAGTCATTTTCGACAATTTGGATATGAGCAATGTCGTGGGACAAATTACGGTCAAAGACGGCAAAGCAAGCATGAAAAATTTGGCCATGAATGCGTTAGGTGGAAAGCTGAATGTAAACGGCTACTACGATACGGGGAAAAATCCGAAACAACCGGAAGTTTCAATGGCCTTGGATATTCGGGAAGCCTCGTTTGCCAAAACATTCTCCACTTTTGTGACTATTCAAAAGTTGGCGCCGGTCTTTGAAAATCTGTTGGGAAATTATTCCACGCATTTTCAAATGAATTCTCCCTTGGGAGAAGATTTTATGCCGATTCTCAGTTCTCTGACAGCCAACGGTTTATTATCCTCTAATAATGTTGAAGTTTCCGGAAATTCCGTATTGACCGGACTTGCCTCAACTTTGAAAAACGAATCGCTGAAAGAATTGAAAATAAAAGATTTGAAGTTGCCTTTCTCCATCAACAACGGACGGGTTACCACCAATCCTTTCGACATCAAATTCGGCGACGGAACCATGAACTTGCAGGGCAGCACCGGTTTAGACCAATCCATTGATTACTTGGCCAAAATAAATCTGGCAGGCAAATTGGCCAATAATTACCTGAACAATGTAAATGTAAAAATCGGAGGAACGTTCACAAGTCCCAAGTTCAGTTTGGATGTAAAAGATGCTGCCGACCAATTGTTGGGTAAATTGGCCGATTCCGTCTTGGGTTCAAAAGGAGAGGGCGCTTCTTTGTCGAATCAAGTGGATGAACAAATCGAAAAGCAAACGGAAAATATCCGAAAACAAGCCCAAGACACCGGCGATAAATTGGTAGCGGAAGCAGAAAAAGAAGGTCGGAAATTAATCAATGAAGCCCAAAAGATTTCCAACCCGCTTGCTAAAATAGCTGCGGTAAAAGCTGCGGAAGCAAGCGCTAAGAAGCTGAAAGAAGAGGCGCAAAAGCAAGCCGATAAGTTGAATGTGGAAGCGGAGAAACAAATTCAGGCGCTGAAAGATAAAGCAGGGAAATAAAATTGGCTGTAATTTGGTTTTTTAATAGTTATAGCCAATTATAATATTTAGCGTAAATACGCCAAAGATAATCACTCTCATCGCTGCCTGCGATATCGTCGCCGCTGACCGTCAATATTGCCATGTAAAAGCAGGCGCACGCAGATTGAACCGGAATACGAATCCCGAAACCGTATCGCTTGATAAAGGAAATGTGTTGATTACGGATACCTTTGCTAACCCATAAAAAGCCCCCGCAAATCTACTGATATGCGAGGGCTTAACTTAGATAATCTGTGCCCAAAACAGGACTCGAACCTGCACGTCCTTGCGAACACTAGTCCCTGAAACTAACGCGTCTACCAATTTCGCCATTTGGGCTTGTTTGATTTCGGATGCAAAATTACTATTTTTTACTTAAAAACAAAGGAAAAAAGAAGAAAACTTTTTAGCATTTGATGTTTAATTCGTTCAAAACCGCCCGAATTTTTTCGTAAGTCGTAATCCGGGTAGGGATGAGCGGCAGACGGAGTTCGTTTTCAATGTATCCCATCATGTTCAACATACTTTTTACGCCTGCGGGATTTCCATCGACAAACAACAATTCGAACAATTCCGTAAAACTGTGGTGAATGTTCAGCGCATTGGCATAATCGCCCGATAAAGCCAAACGTACCATCCGGCTGAATTCTTTCGGGAAAGCGTTGCCAATTACCGAAATAACGCCAACTGCGCCGAAAGTAATCAATGGAAAGGTAATGCCGTCGTCTCCGGAAATCACTTGAAAATCAGCCGGTTTATATTTGATAATTGTTCCGATTTGTGTCATATTGCCGGAAGCCTCTTTGACAGCGGCTACATTCTCAAAATCCTGCGCAAGCCGCAAAGTCGTTTCCGCCGTCATGTTCACACCGGTTCGACCGGGCACATTGTACAAAACGACCGGCAACTGCGTGGATAACGCAATCTGTTGATAATGTTGATACATTCCTTCCTGCGAAGGTTTGTTATAGTAAGGAACCACCGAAAGTATGGCGTCGATTCCGGAAAAATCGTCTGTTTTCAACTTTTCCGTAACCGCTCTTGTATTGTTTCCGCCAACGCCCAACACAATGGGAATCCGGCCATTTACCCGATTAATAACCAACTGGATGATTTCTTTTTGTTCTTCGGCGGTCAGGGTGGGTGTTTCGGCAGTTGTTCCCAAAACCACCAAATAATCCGTGCCGTTCTGCACCTGATAATCTACCAGACGTAATAAAGCTGCATAATCAACATCTCCGTTTGTTTTGAAAGGAGTTATCAAAGCGACTCCCATTCCTTTCAGATTTATATGTCCCATTTGGATTTATAAAATGACATGCAAAAGTACAACAAAGAATTAAGAAATTAAAATAAAACTTTCAGAAACGCGCAATGGTGTCAAATAAAATTATTTTTCGTCCGATGAAATGATTGTTAAATAATAAATTAGCTGCTTGCTCAATTCTTTTACGGATGCAATTTTACTTTCTTCTTGTTCCTGAGGGATAGAAATGACCATATCGTGGATGGGAAGGTCTGTTTTGTAAAAACCCACTTTGAGCGGTGATTTTACAGAAACGAGCAGGTATTGCAATAAAAGATTTTCCGTCAGTGTTAAATCAACGGCCAAATCAAAAGTAAATGCTTCCAACGATTTGATAATCTGTGACAAAGATTCTCTTTTAAAATCTTTCAAATCCTTTGGAGTTACTACGTTAAAAAGAATTTTGGAATAATCGTTGGCGTCTTTTTTGTCTTGATAGGCAATCGCTTTTACTTTCTTGCCCATTTTCTTCATCTGTTGAATAAAATGTCCGGCATCTTTGTGATCCTCCGTATCAAACAGTACCAGAATCGTTT
>BNXY01000141.1 GCA_025999935.1 Bacteroidia bacterium
GGTACGGCTACTTCATTGCCCGGAAATGCAGAAGTTTTCTTGGCCAATAAATACGATGAAGCGAATCAAAATAATAATTATATAGCGTATTATTACAATACATCCAACTATTGGAGCAATAGCCGGTATGATACGGATAATGTAGGATTGTTGACCAATTGTTTGGAAAATTACTATGCTATTGATGGAACGGATATTGACTGGCCGAAGATAGGAGAATCCGCTCCCCGTCCGGCATCTGATTGGTTTGACAATACCAATAAAATAGAACCGCGTTTCAGAGTGGATTATATTGCACCCGGCGTTGAATCTTTAAGTAATCCGGGAGATAACCGTTGGAGCTTGTCGGGTTGGGGCAGAAGAACAGGCAACACGGTCAATAACCCAAGTACACCGATTTTTCCGGGTATGGGCGAACGCGGCAAAGGAGCCGGAGCGCCTACCAAATTTTATTACAAAGCCGGAGGCCGCGTTTGGTTTGAACCCCCTCTCTTTAGATTGGCGGAAACTTATTTAAATCTGGCGGAAGCTTACAATGAAATAGGAAATACCGGGAAAGCTTTGGAAAATTTGAATGTGGTGCACAACCGCGCCGGATTACCGGCTATCGTTGAAACCGATGAAGATAAGCTCAGAGGCCTTATTCAGAGAGAAAAAGCCATTGAATTTGTATGCGAAAATCATCGTTACTATGATGTTAAACATTGGAAACATACCGATATAGGAAATGGTATTATTGGGGGAACAATGCGTGAGTTTCAATTTATAGTGGATCAAACCTTGACCGGTGGTAATCAAAATTTACCGGCGGCTTTGATTTCTTATTGGGATGCTAATTCTTACGTTTCTTATTGGAATCCTAAAATGTTTTTGGAACCTATTCCTCAAGGCGAGGTAAATAAGGGTATAATTGTTCAAAATCCCGGATATTAATGATTAAAAATAATGACAATGAATAAACTTGATAATATTAGAGGATTTTTACTCGTAAGCCTATTCTCCCTGTTTATATTCAGTGGAGTGCGGGCGCAAGAATCTTTAGCAACAGATACGGCAACGGCTAAATTGGTTCCCGGATTTTCATTTGGCGCCGCTAAATTGAATAACACCTCGGCGACATCAACCGTTTCCGGCGAAAATCTGGAAAAAACCGTATCCTTGAATTTTACGAATACTTTTGCCGGCCAATTGCCCGGTTTGTCCGTCAGACAAAGCAACGGACTTCCGAACGAAGCAGCCAAATGGTTGATTCGCGGAATAGGAAGCTACGGAATGGGACGCGAAAACACGGCCAAATTATATGTGGACGGCTTTGAAGTCAATGCCGATTATTTAAGCAATCTATCTCCTTTGGAAATAGAAAGCGTATCTGTGTTCAAAGATGCCGCCGCGTTAAGCGCTTTCGGTATGAGAGGCGCCAATGGCGTAATCTGGATTGAAACCAAAAGAGGCAAAATAGGAAAATCTACCATTTCCGTTCGTGCCAAAGGCGGTATTCAACAACCGGTTAATCTGAACAGCGCACTTAATTCCTACGATTTTGCATCGTTATACAATCAAGCCGTTAGCAACGACAACGGCCGGGTTTGGTCGCCTTATTATTCGGCGGACGAATTGGCCAAATATAAAAACGGCGCCGCTCCGAATGTCAATTGGTATGACGAAGTATTGAGCAAGAACGGAAACTATATGGACGGCGACGTGTTGTTCAACGGCGGAAACCGGAATGCCCGCTACAACATTGTGCTGAGTTACGCCAATCAGACGGGATTGCTCGATGCAAGCCCCGACAATTTGCCTAATCCGGACGCCGCCGCCGCACCGGCGAAAGATGCTTTAGCCAATATTCAAATGAATAAAATAAATTTAAGGTCGAACTTTGATTTCAGCCTGTTGGATATTTTCGAGGCGCGGATTGACTTGGGCGGTCGTATCGAAAACCGTAAAACGCCTAATTACGATGTAAGTTCATTGATGAACGACATCGCCAATTATCCGTCCAACATTTACAATGTGTATGACGATAAATACAACGAACATTTTTCGGGAACCACTTTGTATCCGAACAACCCGATTGGCTCGGCGAAAGGTTTGGGTTGGCGCTCCTACAAAACACGTATTTTGCAAGGCAATTTCAGCCTCAAGGAAAAATTGGACGCGATTACACCGGGATTGTCTTTGCAAGAATCCATTTCTTTCTATGCAAGAACCATCAGCACTTATAATAAAACCCGGAATTACGCACGGTATCAAAACAGTCAAACCACCACCACCGACCAAACTACTTCTTTGGTGGCAGGCGGTTACGGTTCCGGCGGAATGGAAGATTGGAAACAATACAAAATTGCGTTGAATTACGAAAACAGTTTTGACAAACACGCCATTACTTCCGCTTTGGGCGTTCATATTTCCGATTACAAAGGCGATGGCTTGTTTAGTTATAAATATCGCTATTTGAATTATAACGGAAGAGTCAATTACGCTTACGCCAATAAATATGTTGCCGAATTAGGCTTGTCGTATTTCGGTTCTGATTCTTATGCTCCGGACAAAAGATTTGAGTTATACCCCTCTTTGTCGGCCGGTTGGGTTCTTTCCAATGAATCTTTCCTGCAATCGAATGAGACGGTAAATCTGCTCAAATTGCGTGCATCGGCAGGAAAAACCGGTATTGCGGATTCCGACGAAAGTATGGATAATAATTTCAGTTCCAACGGACGTTTCTTGTATCAACAATATTATATTAACAGCGGCGGTTTCAACTCCGGAAATACAACGCCTTATCAAGGAAACAGCGGTTTGATACCTTTGTTTGTTGCCAATAAAGATGCGAAAGCTGAAACCAGCTTGAAATACAATATCGGTTTGGACATCAACTTGTTGAAAAAATTGGATATTACTTTCGACGTATTCTTGGACAAACGGAGCGATATTCTTACTTTCGACCAATCGGTTATGGAATATTACGGACGAAATTGGTCTCTGAGAAACATAGGCGAAATGACCAATAAAGGTTTTGAATTAAGCGCTACATGGACGGATAAAATCGGCAGTTTGGACTATTCTATCTTTGGAATGGCCTCTTATGCCAAGAATAAAATCGATTACATGGGCGAAGTTCCAACGCCTTACACTTACAATGCTTATACCGGACGCGCTTCCGGAACCCTCATCGGTTTGGAA
>BNXY01000142.1 GCA_025999935.1 Bacteroidia bacterium
AGCAATAACTGCTTTCTTCTGCGGAATCAGGTAATTTCTTCCATAACCGCTTTTAACGGTAACAATATCATCCTTATATCCAAGGTTGGTAATGTCTTCTAATAATATTACTTGCATAGTTATTTCCTCCTTTTTTTATTTCATCAAATCAGTTACATACGGAAGCAAGGCCAAATGACGGGCGCGCTTCACAGCTTGAGCGATACGGTGTTGGAACTTCAGCGAAGTGCCGGTAATGCGACGTGGAAGGATTTTCCCTTGTTCATTCAAGAACTTTTTCAGGAATTCAGGATCTTTGTAGTCAATAAACTTAATACCGCTTTTTTTGAAACGGCAATATTTTTTCTTCTTAACATCTACCGTGGGAGGCGTTAAGTAACGGATTTCTGAGTTGTTGTTTGCTGCCATGATTAGTTCTCCTTTACTGTTTTAGATTTGTTTCTTCTTTTAGCGGCGTAAGCTGCAAAATTTTTGTCCTGACGGAAAGTCAGAAAGCGAAGTACTCTTTCATCGCGGCGGAACTGGATTTCCAGCTTAGCAATGGTAGTAGGTTCTGCCGTAAATTCTAACAAGGTGTAGAATCCGGTAGATTTCTTCTGAATCGGGTAGGCCAATTTGCGCAATCCCCAATTCTCTTCATTCACGATCTCGGAGCCTTCGGCAACAAGAACGCTTTTGAATTTTTCGACCGCTTCCTTCATCTGAGCATCAGACAAAACGGGAGTCAAAATGAAAACGGTTTCGTAATTGTTCATCGAAATTTGGATTAATTGTTAATAAATTTGTAAATTAAAGGCGCAAAGGTAGCACTTTTATTTTAAATAACAATGCGATGGGGAATATTCCTTATCACACTTACCTTTGTGCATTGTTTGCGGAGAAGAAGGGATTCGAACCCCCGGAACCCTTTTGAAGTTCACACGCTTTCCAAGCGTGCCTCTTAAACCACTCGAGCACCTCTCCGTTTGTTGTTTTAAAAAGCGGTGCAAAGGTATGAATAAATCCCCGATTTTCAAAATGTATGGCAAAGAATTTTATAAATTAAACATCCGGAGCGCATTTTCTGTGGTTTGCGCTGCGATGGTTTCCACCGGCAATTGATATACTTCCGCCAATTTTTCTACCACTTTCAAAATATAAGCGGGTTCGTTTCTTTTTCCCCGGTAAGGAACCGGAGATAGATAGGGCGCATCGGTTTCCAACAGAATCCGGTCTAAGGGAGCCAAAGGCAAATAATCCCTGAAATCCGCTTTTTTGTAAGTGATTACGCCGTTTATTCCAATCATAAAATTCTCACAATGAATGATTTCTTCCAAGTCTTCGCGCGAACCGCCGAAACTGTGAAATACGCCCCGCAACTTTTCTACTCCTATCTTATATAGGCTTTCAAATACGTATGGAAAAGCTTCGCGAGTGTGGATGGCTACCGGCAGATTCAGGTCGATGCTCCATTGCAACTGCGCTTCAAACGCACAGATTTGCTCTTTTAGATAAGTCTTGTCCCAATACAAATCCAAGCCGATTTCGCCGACGGCAATGTATTTTCTTTTTTCAAACCGACTCCTTATTATTTCTAAGTCGTGCTGAAAATCCGAACCGATACCGGTAGGGTGCAATCCCATCATCGGATAACATAAATCGGGGTGTTTCTCTGTGAACGTGTCTAAGCGTTCGATAGATTCCACGTCAATGTTGGGCAGACAAAACTTTTTTACGCCGGCATCTTCCGCTCTTTGAAGCATTTCCGCAACATCCGCATCAAATTCTTCCGCAAATATATGTGTGTGGGTATCAATCATTAGTTTTCTCTTTCCATCAAATCCATGGCGAGGGACATCAGAGTGTTTTTCCTTTCTTCCTCCACAGAAACTGCTTGTAAAGCCGTTTTCGCTTTCTCGTAGTAATCTTCCATAGCATGGAAAGCCAAGTCTTTAATTCCTAATTTGTTGTACAATTGGCGGACAGCTTCGATTTTTTCTTCTGATTGCGTATCGGTTTGAATCCATCGGAGCAATTCGCTTTTATCTTCATTGTTAGCTGTTTCTAAAGCTTTTATCAGTAAAAATGTTTTTTTATTGCATAAAATATCGCCGCCGATTTTTTTTCCGAAAACATCTTGATTACCATAAACGTCTAAAATATCGTCTTTGATTTGAAAAGCGATTCCCAGATGGATGCCGAAATCGTACAAATTTTGTTGGTCGTTTTCGTTGGCTTCTCCTATAATTGCGCCCGTTTTCAGGCAAGCGCCCAGCATTACCGCCGTTTTCAGGCGAATCATGTTGATGTATTCATCTTCGGTTACCTCCAAGCGTTTTTCAAATTCCATGTCGTATTGCTGTCCTTCGCAAATTTCGGCTGCCGTTTGGGAGAATAAATCCAAAAGCGGATTCAATTTCTGCAGCGGCGATTTAGCCATATATTTATAGGAAAGAATCAACATGGCGTCACCGGAAAGAATCGCGGTGTTTTCGTTCCATTTTTTATGAACGGTAGGTTGGTCTCGCCGTATATCCGCTTTGTCCATCACATCGTCGTGCATGAGGGTAAAATTGTGAAAAATTTCCCAAGCCAAGGCCGGATTGAGCGCTTTTTCCACATTTTCCCGGTATAAATTGCAGGACAATAAAGTCAAAGCAGGGCGTATCTTTTTCCCTTTCATCGCAAGCAGATAGGCGGCCGGCTCATACAATCCGGCCGGATTTTGCGGATATTCTATTGATTGAATTTCCCGGTTGATAATTGTCAATGTGTCCTGAAATGTGATCATATTTTTCTAAAAACTTTAAATATTTTCCTGCACTTTACGCCAAAAGGAAGCCCCATTATCACAATCATCGTGGTCATCAAGTACGAGAATGAAGCTTTTTCCGCTTCCTCCTCATGAATATAGGGTCTTGAAAAGATATTTTCTTCTGTCATAAATATTTATAAATATTCCAAATCCAATTGCCCAACACAAGCAAAACGCCGGGGATTGCAACGGATTTCTTTTTGAATATTGAAAACTCTCGAAATACTTGCTGTTCAACATGATAAACATATCCACTTTTTGAGCATCCATATTGCACGTTTATAATTAATTAGTGTAGGTATTTGGGAATCCTTCACAAAGTGTTTGGTTGACTCGGATAATTGTTATACTTTTGTAAACAAATATTAATTTTAAAAATCATAA
>BNXY01000143.1 GCA_025999935.1 Bacteroidia bacterium
CGATGGCGCAATACCGGGTAAGTGATGAATTTCGTGCACAACTTCAATACAATATCATCCGAAGTCACAGTGCGGGAGCTGGCAGTTTGCTACCGCCGATGTATGTCAAAGCGGTAATGCTGGCTCGTTTGAGTACCTTTTTGCAAGGCTATTCGGGCATCCATCCCGAAGTAGTCAATCTGTTGGTTGCGTTTATCAATCACGACATTACGCCTTTGATTTTTGAACATGGCAGCGTAGGCGCCAGCGGCGATTTGGTGCAATTGGCGCATATTGCACTGTGTCTGATTGGCGAAGGCGAAGTAATCTATCAAGGCGAACGGCAGCCGACCCAACCGGTATTGGATAAATTGGGCTTAAAACCTATTCAAATGCACATCCGCGAAGGATTGGGTTTGTGCAACGGCACTTCGGCGATGACCGGAATTGGACTGATTAACCTTATTTATTCCAAAAAATTATTGGATTTGGGAATCATCGCTTCCTGTATGGTAAACGAAATAACCTCCTCCTTTGACGATTATTTTTCTCCGGAACTGAACCGGACAAAATTGCATCCGGGACAGTTAGCGGTTGCTGAAAAAATGCGGAAAACTTTGTCGGGAACGCAACGCATCCGGAGAAGGGAAGAATTTTTCTACCGGCAACGAACCCACGAAGAATATATCAAAGACAAGGTGCAGGAATATTATTCCTTGCGCTGCGTACCTCAGATTTTAGGCCCGGTATGGGATGAAATCAGCAATGCGGAAACGGTCTTGCTTAACGAAATTAATTCGGCCAGCGATAATCCGATTGTTGACCGCGTGGCCGGAAATGTTTTTCACGGTGGAAATTTCCACGGCGATTATGTGGCTTTTGAAATGGACAAATTGAAAATAGCCATTACTAAATTAACGATGTTAGCCGAGCGGCAAATGAATTATCTTTTCCACGACCGGATAAACAATATTTTACTGCCATTCGTCAATTTGGGCGTAAAAGGTTTGAACTATGGTTTGCAGGCGGCGCAATTTACAGCTGTTTCGACTACCGCAGAATCGCAAACTTTATCCAATCCGATGTATATTCACAGTATTCCCAACAACAATGACAATCAGGATATTGTGAGCATGGGAACGAATGCCGCACAGATTACGAAAACGATTATCGAAAATGGATTTCAAGTGATGAGTATTCATTTTATGGCGATTGTTCAAGCGATTGATTATTTGAAAATACAAGATAAACTTTCCGATGTCGGCAAAGAACTGTACTCGGAAATTCGGGCATTTTTCCCTGTATTTATCGAAGATACGCCTAAATATGAGGATATTGCGCGGATGAATCAATATTTGAAAGAAAAAAAGTTAGCTAATTAATACTTGGAGAATGAAAAAATATGCTTTAGTTACAGGTGGTTCGAGGGGAATCGGGCGGGCGGTTTCCGTACAGTTGGCTTCTCAGGGCTATTGTGTACTTATTAATTACAAATCCAATCAGAGAGAAGCGCAAAAAACTTTGGATATCATTATTGAAAATGGTGGAGAAGGTCTGTTGATGCCGTTTGATGTGGCCGATGCAAAGGAAATTAATATCACATTGGAAACTTGGATAGAGCAAAACAAAGAGGCTTATATTGAAGTATTGGTCAACAATGCAGGTATTCGCAAAGACAATTTGTTGTTTTGGATGACCGATGAGGAATGGAACGATGTGCTCAACACCAGCTTGAATGGCGCATTTTATATCACTCGCCTGTTGGTAAAATATATGATGAATAAAAAATTCGGAAGAATAATCAATATCGTGTCCATTTCCGGCGTGAATGGAATGGCCGGGCAAACCAATTATTCGGCGGCCAAAGCCGGTATCATTGGTTTGACCAAAGCATTGGCCTTGGAATCGGCCAAAAAGAAGGTAACGGTTAATGCCGTTGCCCCCGGATTTATCGAAACGGATATGACAAAAGATTTGAATCAGGAGGAATTAAAAAAACTTGTTCCTGCCGGTCGCTTCGGAAAAGCGGAAGAAGTTGCGGAATTAGTCGGTTTTCTGGCATCCGAAAAAGCGAGTTATATCACAGGACAAGTGATTACAATCAGCGGAGGTTTATAAATATGAGAAGAGTAGTTATCACAGGCATGGGAATTTATTCCTGCATAGGGAAAAATTTGGAAGAAGTAAAAAATTCGTTATACGAAGGCCGTTCGGGCATCGGCATTGACCCTTTGCGCACCGAATATGGCTACCGTTCGCCGCTGACTGGCATTGTGGATCGTCCGATATTGAAAGGCGTGTTGGACAGACGTTTACGCATTGGGCTTGCCGAAGAAGGCGAATTTGCTTATATGGCAACAATCGAAGCGCTGAAAACAGCCGGCATCGACTTGGATTATCTCGAAGCGAATGAAACAGGCATTTTTTACGGCAACGATTCATCAGCCAAAGCGGTAATTGAAGCCCACAAAATTGCAGAGGAAAAGAAAGATACAACTTTGATGGGTTCGGGCGCTATTTTTCAGTCGATGAATTCGACGGTAACCATGAATCTATCGACTATATTTAAGCTGCGAGGTATTAATATGACTATCAGCGCAGCTTGTGCAAGCGGCTCTCATTCAATCGGCTTGGGCTATTTATTTATCAAACGGGGACTGCAAGACATTGTGCTTTGCGGTGGCGCTCAAGAGACTAATTTTTATTCTATGGGCAGTTTTGACGGGTTGAGCGCTTTTTCTATTCGGATTGACGAACCGACCAAAGCTTCGCGCCCGTTCGATGCCGGAAGAGACGGTTTAATTCCCAGCGGTGGAGCGGCCAGTCTGATTCTGGAAGATTACGAACACGCGATAAAACGGGGTGCAACTATCTATGCCGAAGTGGTCGGCTACGGATTTTCTTCCAACGGAAAACAAATTTCGCAACCCAGCAATGAAGGCTGTGTGATTGCCATGCAAAGAGCCTTAGGCGATGCAGGCGTTAAGGCTTCCGATATTGATTATGTCAATGCCCATGCAACTTCTACGCCGCAAGGAGATATGGCTGAGGCGATTGCGCTCGACCAACTTTTTGGTGCGTCTCGCCCCTTAATCAGTTCCACGAAATCCATGACCGGACACGAATGTTGGATGGCAGGCGCCAGTGAAATTATCTACTCC
>BNXY01000144.1 GCA_025999935.1 Bacteroidia bacterium
CTTCACTGGGGGTTATTCATATTCAAGCCCTTACGGGCTTCGTTAACACAAGACCGGAGGTCTTAAATATGAATAACCCCCAGTGAAGCGAAGCGACTGGGGGTATGAAGCGACTGGGGGTAAGCGACTGAGAGTAAGACGATACCCCTCTATCCCACCATCAACCCCGAATAGGGGTTGAATAATTGAAAAATTAATATTACCTTTGTGCCCAACTAAAACATTATAATTATGTCATATACCCAAATCCTTTATCACATTGTTTTGCGAACAAAGCGAAGCGAAAAATCCATATCCCAACTGAATGTATCTTCCTTGTACAAATATATATGGGGAATAGTTAAAAACAAAAATGGAACCCTGTATCGTATCAATGGAATGGAAGATCACATACACATTCTTTCAGATCTTCATCCAACTATTGCTTTGGCGGATTATATTAAAGATATTAAAGTTTCCACTTCTCTCTGGATGAAGAAATCAAATGATTTTCCTGATTTCAAAGGATGGGGAGAGGGATATTCCGCATTTACCTATTCTTTTAAAGAAAAAGCAATTATAATCAATTACATCAAAAACCAACAAGAACACCATAAAAAGGAAAGTTCTAAGGATGAATTAATGGAATAGAGGCCTCTCTCGTACCCCCAGTCGCCCTACGGGCTTCACTGGGGGTTATTCATATTTAAGACCTACGGTCTTGTGTTAACGAAGCCCGTAAGGGCTTGAATATGAATAACCCCCAATGAAGCGAAGCGATTGGGGGGTAAGTGAAGCGAAGCGACTGGGGGGTAAGCGAAGCGACTGGGGATATGAATAACCCCCAGTGAAGCCCGTAGGGCGACTGGGGGTAAGCCCGATAGGGCGACTGGGGGTAGCAAAGCATGGGCGCACAATGCAATAAATCACTGCTTGCAAAACTGAATAAATGCTGCAACGCAGCGGACAGGGAAGCCGTTCGTCCGATTGTTGTTGTTCGCTGGGTTCGCCGCTGAGCTATTGAAGTTCAAGTTGAAGCCGTTAGTAGCGCTGCTCGGTGATGATGACCATGCATAGCCGTTCTGACCCACGTTGTTCAATGCACCTGACGAATAGTTGCGATACCCGGAATCAAAGCAGTCGCTGTAGATTTATGCACCTCCGGACAAGCACTTAAGCCCGAACGAAAATGAATGGTTATTACCGACGGAAGGTACCGGAATCTATTCAAGAGATACCCATTGCCCGCCGGTGGACTGCTGAATTTATTAAACCACACTCCTGCCGTACAATTATAAAATTACGAAACGGCAGAACTCCCGGTACAATTTTGCCTATTTACTACACTTTTCGCCCACGCTGCCAATTGTTTTGAAATTGATTCTGTTTTCTCTGTTAATACCGCTATCCGTTTGTCTCCAATCTGTTTTTGGTCGTGCAGGATGCGGATATACAGTTTTACCTCTACTATATATTCGCGAGCCAGACCCAGATGATTCACCTTAGTCGCTCCCTCAGTGGAATTGGCGTGGTAGATTTGAACCATCAAATCCATCAGCCGCTGTTGCAAACGCTCCCCAATCGTGTATCGAGTATCGCGGGGAAGATGCTTGCACATAAGCATCAGCTCCATCAGCAAATCGTATGCCGTTTTATAAACCGGCAAATTGTCATAAATTGCCATGCAATTCCTGTCTGATAGAAGCTAAAAAATTCATACACTGGAGCGGCGTAGCGGTTTCCATATTAAATTCCTTGATTTTCAGCAATACCGGATGCTGACATGAAATCCTTTGCATCCCTTCCGGGACTGTTGGAACATCAACAACAGCAAGCGGTATTGTCGAAAACCAGCCGGAATACTCTTCCAGCGGTATATCACAAGCTATTGTGATATTTTTTTCTCCGACTCTGATGATTTCGTCTTCTTTAAAATATTTGAGCAAAGCGGAATCCGGAAACCCGACGGAAACAATTTCCCTGTCCACTACCTTAAAGTACTTTTTCGTCACTTTTAATTTTCCCATGCGCCGAACAAGGCGGTAAGCAGACTGAAGGTAAGCTTTCCAGAATATACCTTCCAAATAAAGATGGATGCTGCCGGTCGAAGATTCCTCTTTTTCTAATATTTCTTTAATTGAAGCCATTTTTTTAAAATTTTTTTAAAAATCGACCCCCTTCGGGGGTATTAACAGCCCTGCTTTAAATGCAGGGCTGAAATAAATCAAATGAATCGAATACGTGACACAAGGTCACTTTTATTCTGCAACGCAGCGGACAGGGAAGCCGTACGTCCGATTGCCGTTGACCGCTGGGTTCGCCGCTGAGCTACTGAAGTTCAAGTTGAAGCCGTTAGTAGCGCTGCCCGGGGATGATGACCATGCATAGCCGAGCTGACCCACGCTGTACAATGCACCTGACGAATAGTTGCGATACCCGGAAGCGGGGAAGAACGGAGTGTTTAATTTTCTCAACTGCTTTCCGTTGGCAAAAAGATCAGTGCCGTCTGCATTCACGGAAGTAACAGCAGGCCAAGGGGTGGCGCCGACATTACCGTAATCGCTCGCTTCTCCAAACTCAGCCGAAGTCGGCATACGCCAGCGTTTGCCCGCGGGAGCATAACCCAACTCTGTTAAATACTTACATATATCGCCTATATCGTTGCCAGGGTCATGGGCTATTTCGGTCAGGTAGTTCTCAACACGGCCATAAGGAGTGGCGGGAGCCGTAACGTGAGGAATAGCATTCCAAGCCGGAGCATCGGCCGCGGCGGCCTCAACTCCCTTTTGATAAGTCACCGTATTAGTGGCACTATATGGACCTACGGGCGTGATACCTATAAGGCTACCCCATTGGAAATAAACTCCTTGATACTGCTCTTTGCTCTTATCGTTGTAGTCTGCAAACGTCAGGTGCTTAAGCGTAGCGTCATAATAGATGTTTGAACCAGCCCAGTGCAAACGAAGCGGCTCTTCCTGGGTAACTTCATTGTATTTACTTACCGTAACACCCTTAAATTCGATGGGTTTTCTACCAAACAACTCAAACTGGAAGGTATATTGGCGTTCCATTTCAAACGCGATGGAAGAAGCATACGCATCGCCAACGATGGCCGGAACAGGAACCGCATAAGTCCTGT
>BNXY01000145.1 GCA_025999935.1 Bacteroidia bacterium
CTGCCGTACTGAATGGCAAATTGGAACGGAAAGCGACCATTTCTTTGCTGGGCGGCAACTTGGAATTGGAATGGAATACCGAAAATAACCACGTATATATGACCGGCGAAGCCGTCACTGTTTTTGAAGGAGAAATTTAACATTATGATAAAGATTAACGAACACTATACCGAAATCGGTAATAATTATTTATTTGCAGAAATAGCAAGAAGAGTAAGAGAGTATAAGGGAAGTCATCCGGAGAAAACGGTTATCAGTTTGGGAATCGGCGATGTAACGCAGGCCATTGCGCCCGCTGTGATTGCTGCCATTCAGAAGGCAACCATAGAAATGTCCGACGCTAAAACATTGCGCGGATATGCCCCCGATGGCGGTTATGATTTTTTGGTCAACGCCATCTTGAAAAACGATTTCTTGGATCGAGGCATTCAATTAACAGCTGATGAAATTTTCGTAAGCGACGGAGCCAAAAGCGACACCGGCAATATCGGCGATATTCTGGGCGCTGATAATCTGGTGGCTATTACCGACCCCGCTTATCCGGTATATGTGGATACCAATAAAATGGCGGGACGGACAATTCAACTTTTGCCTTGTACGCCCTCCAATCAATTTGTGCCCGCTTTTCCCGAAAAAATAGCCGACGTGATTTATCTTTGTTATCCGAACAATCCGACCGGAACGGTTCTAACCAAAGAACAGTTGAAAAAATGGGTGGATTATGCCTTGGAACATCAATCATTGATTCTTTTCGATGCTGCCTACGAAGCGTTTATCTCTCAACCGGAAATTCCGCACAGTATCTACGAAATAGAAGGTGCGAAAAAAGTGGCGATTGAGTTTCGCAGTTTCTCCAAAACAGCCGGATTTACCGGTATGCGCGCCGGATTTACCGTGGTTCCGAAAGAACTGACGGCAAAAACGTCCAAAGGGGAAACCCTTTCACTGAATGCTTTGTGGAAACGCCGCCAATCAACTAAATTCAACGGAACGGCTTATATTGTCCAACGAGGCGCCGAAGCGGTTTATTCGCCGGAAGGGCAAAAACAAATCCATGCAGTAATCGATTATTATATGGAAAACGCCAAAATCATCAAATCCGGCTTAGAATCTTTGGATTTAACGACTTACGGTGGCGTAAACGCACCCTATATCTGGGCAAAAACGCCCAACAATTTGACATCCTGGGAGTTTTTCGATTTACTGTTGAACAAAGTCCAAGTAGTAGGAACCCCCGGCTCAGGATTCGGAGAGGCAGGCGAAGGCTTTTTCCGCTTTACTGCTTTCGGGAAACGCGAAGATACGATTGAAGCGGTCGGGAGGATAAAAACGCTGTTTGCGTAGATTCCATTTATTTATATAACAAAAAAAGGATTAATACTGTGTTTAGCAATATTAATCCTTTTTTGTTATATGGCATTATAATTCACTGTATATGAATTTACTTAACCTTGACAAAATTATTAATGCCTTATTATTACCTTAAAATCAACCGGTGTTTTCTTGTTTTTCGAATAAATGCGTAAAACATAAATGCCGTTCGGTAAAGTTGAAACGTTAATCGAAGCTTTGCCGCCCTTTTTTACACTGACATTTTTCTTTGCTGCGCCAAAATTGTCGTTAAGATAAATATCGACATCGTCCTCCATATCATCTATGCTGAGTATATCCGAAACCGGATTGGGATAAGGCAGCGAATAAGAGCTGCTGTTCGTTATCGTATAATATATAACTATGCTCGCACCTGAAGATACTCCCCAACAAGAATTATACGGATATCCTATCTATTGCACTTTGTAAATTTTTTCATAATTTAATTGGCATCTAATTTAGTGTCTTGATTTTGTTATTTGAATGTTCATAATTTGCCCTTCTCGTTCAATTTGCACGGCTACTTGCTTCTTATCAGCCAAATATTCAATGAAGTTTTTGTGTCTGTTTTCTATATTCAGATCAAATGCTCCATTATCAATACTCAGTAGTTTATCTCTTATTTTCAATCCGGTAGCCTCAGCTAAACCACCTATTTCAGTATCCGAGATGAGTAATTCTTTGTTTAAAGTTCCAATTGCAAAACCAAAATTAGAAATATAAGGTATGCTTTTTATACTATCAAAATTATTTACCGGCTTTATGTATAAATCATCTGTATTGCCAATTTCATGATGACTATTTTCCTTATGGGCGCCATACGCCAAAACAAAATTAAACCGATGCATGAATTCTGCTCCAATCAGAGTTAGATTTCCCTTAGATCTATGAATCACTTGACAGTCAGGAACTAAGATTCCATTCCATTGAATATCTAAACCGTCAAAAACATAGATAGTGTCATTCGTTGTCTGTGTTTGAACGGCTAACACTTTTTTATATGAAAATTGCTTGGCTAATTGCGTAAATATTTTCTTATCTATTTCTATTTCGCCATTATAACCTAAATCCAGATATAATTTACAGGATTCTTGAACAGGAGGAAAGGACAATTCTATTTTGTCATGTGCTCCGTTTTCTATTTTAGCATAACCTTCTGTTTCCTTTTTTAACAAGGTCATATCTTTGTTACTAAACAGAATCATTTTCTCTTCATCTATAGAAAATTTCCAAAAAAGCAGATTTAAAATATTCGTTCCTAAAATATTTTTTCGTACTATGCCAGACAAATAATTAGTTGATGCTATTTCTTTAAATAGCGGCCTTCCAAAAGAGATAGATTGTATTTCAAAACTATCAAAAAAATACAAAGGCATTTTTTGTTTCTGTCCGTATGCATTTATGGAAGATGTAGGAAGCGTTCCCCAATAACTTGCCTTTAGTTTTTCCAAATCATCTGATTTAACAAGGCTTGTAGCTTTTCTTTGAGTTATAGCTGGTTAAAAATTTAGTCATTAGTGTAATTGATCTTCTACCCACTCAACGGCAGCATCAATAGCGTCCTTAAGAACTTCGCCAACGGCTTTTACAATTTTACATGCGATACAACCACCTTCTACCAATTGCATTTCTTCCAAACTCATTTCTTGTAAATTAAAAGTTTTCATTTTTGTATAAATTTTTATTTTTTGCCTACTCTATACAGCTTTTCGGCTT